>CAZKDV010000051.1:0-16521 GCA_964551645.1 uncultured Bacteroidales bacterium
TAGTAGTATGTATTTACAAAAAATGCTCTTACATAATAATTGTAAGAGCATTTTTTATGTTTATGGTATGATTTATATAAATAAATTAATATTTGCTTCGTTTGCTCTTTCCATATAAGTGGCTACTCCACCAATAGTAACATTGTCTAAAAGTTCTTCTTTCATTACTCCCATTACATCCATTGACATTTGGCAGGCTATAAACTCAATACCATTGTCTATTGCTTGTTGTCTTAATGATTCTAAAGAGTCAATTCCGCGTTTTTTCATAATATTACGCATCATAATTCTACCCATACCCATCATATTCATTTTTGAAAGTTTTAACTTTTTAGAATTTGAAGGTAACATCATTCCGAACATTTTGCCAAATATATCTTTTGAAACAGATGGCTTCTTTTCTTTTTTGATTACATTTAATCCCCAAAATGTGAAGAAAATAGTAACTTTTTCGCCTGTTGAGGCTGCTCCATTAGCAAGCACAAATGTAGCAAGTGCTTTGTCTAAATCATCACTAAACATAATTAATGTTTTGCCTTTATCCTTTGGTGTAGAGTATGAATTATCAGCTACTTGAGTTATTTTGTCCATTTTTTCTATAACCACAGTATATTTGCCCTCTTCAGAACTTTGAGATATAACTCTATTTCCGGTCATATTGCTCCATGATTGTGAATCGCGAGTAAATCCGGGGTCGGTAGCAGTTACTTCTACTCTGTCGCCTGTTTCCAAATTTTCCATTGTTGTTTTCAATTTCATAATTGGACCAGGACATTGTAAGCCACATGCATCAACTGTAATATATTTTTTTGTTGGACGAGGTGTCTGCATATCAATATCCATTTCTTGCGGGCGGCTTTCTTTTTCGCCCAAACCGATACGATTAACAATAGGTGTAGTAGCACTAATGTATGTTTTATATCCTCCTGAAAGATTATATACATCTTTAAATCCTCTTTGAATTAAGATATTAGTTGCCAAATATCCGCGTAAGCCTACTTGGCAATAAATGTATGTTTTTTTATCTTGTGGTAATTCATGTATTCTATCTCTTAGTTCGTCAACAGGAATATTTATAGCACCTTTGATATAGCCTAGTTCAAATTCATCGGGAGTTCTGACATCAATTAAAATAGAATTGTTGAAATCAATCTTTTCAATATCATTCCAATAAAAAACAGGCATTTTATTAGAAATAATATTTTGAGCAACATAAGCTGCAATTGCTATTGGGTCTTTAGCTGAAGCAAACGGAGGTGCATAAGCGTGTTCTAATTGAATTAAATCATAAATAGTTTTTTTATGTTTAATTAATATAGCTATTTGGTCAATACGCTTATCTATGCCAATATATCCGACAATTTGAGCACCATAAATTTGCCCAGTTTCAGGGTCGAAATTTATTTTAATTGACATCGGCATTGCTCCGGGATAATATCCGGCATTTGAGCCAGAATGTGTAGTTGAAGTTTTAAATTTAACATTTTGTCGGTTCAAATATGTTTCATTCATCCCAGTTGCAGCAACAGTCATATCAAAGACTTTTGCAATAGAAGTGCCAATTGCTCCTTCGTAAGTTTGCTTGTTCCCAAAAACCATATTGTCAGCAACGATACGACCTTGACGATTTGCAGGAACTGCAAGATAATTTAGCCAAGGTTGATTTGTTATTGGGTGCGGAAATTCAATAGCATCGCCAACAGCATAAATATCTTCTACGGAAGTTTGCAAAAATTGGTTTACCCAAATACCGCCAGTAGTTCCAATCTTTAAACCAGCATCTTTAGCTAATGAAGCATCGGGGCGAACACCAATGGAGAGTATTACTAAATCAGCATATAAAATTTTTCCACTTTTGAAGATTACTTCAAGTCCATCACTTTTTTTGTTGAAAGAAGTAACCGTTTCTTCTAAATATAAATTAACTCCTTTTTCGTTCAAATGTTGATGAACCATTGTAGCCATCGAATAATCTATGGGAGTCATCACTTGTGGTGCCATTTCAACGATTGAAATACTGCATCCAATATGGTGTAGATTTTCAGCCATTTCTAAACCTATAAAACCGGCACCAATCACAACTGCATGAGCTATTTTATTAGTATCTATATACTTTTTGATTGCATCTGTATCGGCAACATTACGAAGTGTGAAAATTCCTTCATTTTCAACACCTTGAAGTTTAGGGCGAAACGGGAAAGCTCCGGGCGACATTAATAGTTTGTCATAAGTTTCAGTATAAACTTCGCCGCGATAATTTTTTATGGTTACTTCTTTTTTGTCGGGATTGATTTGTGTAACTTCTGACCTAACTCTGACATCAACATTAAATCGTTGTCCAAATGATTCAGGTGTTTGAAGAAATAGCTTATCTCTGTCGTCAATAATCCCACCGATATAGTATGGTAATCCACAATTTGCATAAGAAATATCATTTCCTTTTTCAAAAATAATAATTTCAGCGTATTCATCAGCTCTGCGAATTCTTGCTGCAGCCGTTGCACCGCCTGCAACACCACCAATTATTAAATGTTTCATTATATAAAAGTTTAAATTATTAATTAGTTTATTTTAAATACTTTGCAAAGTTAAAAATCATTATTCATATAATTAGATATATATATATGAATTTATGAATATTTTGCTTTAAAACTTGTAAATAATTTTACTTTTTTATGATATAATTTTTGAAACCTCCAATTTTGGTACCGCACAAAAGTTTATTTTCAATCCATGAAATGAGTTTATATTTAAGTTGCTCGTGTTTGTGCCTTTTCCTATTTTTGTTGACTTTTCCTGAAAACTGTAACGAATTTACCCAATTGAACTCTTTTATTCTGTTTTGCATCACTTCGGGATGTGTGCCTGAAAAATGTGTTAGTTTTTGTAAAGGTCCGTAGTCAAAAATGTAGCGACCTTGTTTTTCTAATTCTAAAACTTTTTCTTTTCCTTTGTGTATGGTATCTAAAGATTTTTGTTTTAGCATCATCAATTCGGGTGGTCTTACCCAGCCGTAGTGATATATTGTTGCATCTATTTGTGCAACTTTAAGTTTGAATGTTCCTTCTTGTTGACGATAATTTTGTCCATTAAAATTAGGTATTCGCCTAAATGACTGAGCTGACTCCCATGAATGAATGTCTTTCTGATTGCGAATGATTCTAATTTCTTTGTTATACCATGTGTGCGAATTGTGGTATTTGTCATAGCTACCCCAAAAGTGTTTGTATTGAAACAGCAAACCTTCTATGTTTTTATTATGCAAATATTCTTGACATTTTGCTTTGATTAATGGCAAATCATTTTCGTGAACTACTTCGTCTGCTTGCAAATAAAAAAGCCAATCTCCTGTACAATAGGATTTTGCAATATTTGTTTGGTGGGCATTTTCTGTTCCGTTTGGATATACTTTTAAGTCCCAAATTGTATCAATAATACGAATTTTGGGACTGGCTATGCTTTCAATTATGCTTCTTGAATTATCATCTTCATCACAATCTCCCAAAGCAATAATAAATTCATCTACCAATGGCAATATTGACATTATTGACTCTTTCCATGGATAGTATAGCTTTGAAGCATTTTTTCCCATAGAAAAACCACTTATTTTCATTTTGATATGATTTGTTTACAAAACTATAAAATAACTCGTTGTGCATTTAAGTTAAACTTAATTTTAATTTATTAATTGAATTTTCAATCCACTAAGAACAATAATAAAGTACAGAGAATAAAATAAGAATTAATTATCTTTGCAATTAACAGTAAAAGAACTTAAAATGACAAAACAGAGTAAAGAAAAACATAAAGACAGATTTGAAAAAGCATTGAACGAATTTGTAACAGGCTTAAAGACTTATGTTTCGACAGAAACGGGCGAATGGACTGTAAAAGGATTTATAGATATCTACAAAAATATTTATACTATTTCATCAGACACAAAAATTGTTTCTAAAATTCTTGAAATTCACATTTTTCCTGAAATATTGCAATTTGCAGAGAAGTATGGGTACAAAATAATATTAGCTGAACATCAAAATTGGTATCCCGACCTTACAATTATTGATAAAGATAATTCAAATGTAAAGTTTGCCTTAGACATTAAAACAACATTCAGAAGAAGTTCCAAAACAGCAGGTTTTACACTTGGAAGTCATGGAGCATATTTCAAAGAAAGAGACAAAAGCAAAAACATACAATTTCCTTACAACCAATATTTGGGTCATTACTGTTTAGGAGTCATTTATACAAGAGAAAACTTTGAAGACGATTTAGCAGAAACAGAAGTTTATCAAGTTCAAGACTTACAAGAAGAATATGGAGAAAACAATAGTCTTATTAAGGATAGGCAAGTAACAAATGTTGTCAATCTCAAATCCATTACATCAGTTATTAAAGACTTTGATTTTTTTGCCGTTGAGAAATGGAAAATAGCAAGTGATAGACGCGGTTCGGGTAATACTGCTAATATTGGCTCAATTAATGATATTAAAGATTTAAAAGTAGGAAATGGAGTTTTTAGTAAGTTAGGAGAAGAATGGTTTGATGAATATTGGGTAAACTATGGTTCTGCAACAATGATAAAAAACGGAAAAACCGTTAAAGTAAATAGTATTTGGGACTTTCTTGAATTCAAAGGGAGAAAAGACCTTTTTAGTAAAGTTGTTTCAAAAGGAGCTAAACATAAAAGAAAAGACCAAGAATGATGAGAGTAATAACACCGCCAATTAAAAGTCAGGGAATTAAAACCAAATTAGTTCCATGGATTAAGGAAATTCTACCAAAGGAAAAAGGAACTTGGATTGAACCGTTTTTAGGTACGGGTGTTGTTGCATTTAACATGAGATATAAACAGGCTATTTTAAACGATACAAACCCCCATATAATTGAATTATATAAAGAAATTCAAAAAGGTAAAATAACACCACAAATTGTAAAAAATTATCTTAAAAAAGAAGGAGAAGAACTGAAAAATGCAGGAGATGATGGTTATGATCATTTCAAATTTATAAGAGATAGGTTTAACGAAAAACCAAACTCTCTTGATTTTATCTTTCTTTCGAGAGCAGGTTTTAACGGAATGATGCGGTTTAACAAAAAAGGGCAATGGAATATTCCTTTTTGCAAGAAACCTGAACGATTTGCACAAGCTTACATAACTAAAATTGTAAACCAAGTAGCCAAAGTTTCTAATATTATCAAGTCTGAATGGGAATTTTACAATAAACAATTTTATGAAATAATTCCATTAGCTAAAAAAGACGATATAATTTATTGCGACCCGCCTTATTATGGCAGATATGTTGATTACTACAACGGTTGGACAGAAGATGATGAAGAACTTCTTTTTAATCAATTACAAAACACAGAAGCTAAATTTATTTTGTCAACTTGGCATCACAACGCATACCGAGAAAATGAAATGATTGAAAAGTTTTGGAATAAATTTAACATCATAACCAAAGACCATTTTTATCATTTAGGTGGGAAAATAGAAAACAGAAAAAATATTGTAGAAGCCTTGGTTTATAATTTCGACCTTAATGAAGAAATAACAAAACATAATCACAACATCAAGCAAATACCAAAACAACTATCTATATTTGAGATAACGAAAGAAAAAGTAGAAAAGCCAAACAACAGCTACACGCAAGTGGCGATAGATTGATAAAAACTTAAGTTCAGAGCAATAAGTTTAAATTACTTGAATTTGACGAATATCCGAATTTCTTCGGGAAATTGAACAAATTTTTTATTTATTTTTAAAATGCACAATTGGTTGAAATAATGCAGTTGCATATTAAGTTGAAACTAACAAATTGTAAAAGTTAATTTATACTGAGGGGATATTTTTCATTATATCGGAGTAAAAAATGGTAAATCATTTTTCTCTTTCTTTTCGATTTTTCTAACTCTTGATAGAGTTCAGTGTCGTTTTGTTTTAGAAAATTAGCAAAATTACGATATGTAAAAAGAAATTGTTCCCCAGTCTCGAAAATAATTACATATTCATTGCTGACGGTTCTTCGAGAAGTACCCATTGTGTTAGGATAATAACCTCCATATCTGTAATCATAATGCATTGGCTCGTATGTAGTTTCGAGAGCAAAGTAGTGGATTAATGCTCCAATAATTTGAGCTCTGAAAAAACTATCGTCTTCTCCTTGAGATATAAACAAAGTTTTATTAGACACATAAGCCCAGCAGTTTTTGACAATGCAAGTCGTTATTTGTTTGCTGATACTGTCAAAACATTTATATTCAAGACTGATTGTTCTGCCAAATTTGCCTAATCGCTTTACTTCAAATTCTTTAATAGATGGAGAGTTTTTTTGAAATTCGCTAAAAGTAAGATATATGCCTTCATTAAAGACGATTTCATTGCTTTTTGCTGAATGATTGTTGTTGGTAGTTTGCCCAAGAGTAATCAGGCAACAATGTGATAATAAAACAAGTAATAAAATAATTTTATTGATTCTCATTTTTAAGTTGTAGTTTTTGTGTGAAGTTTATTGATAAAATTTTCAATATTAATAATATGTCTTTTATGGATACCTTCTCCAATTAAACCTTCTTCGTCCCAAGTTTTCACTTCAAAAGTTAATTTTTTATCTTCTACTTTAATGAGTTTGACATTGCATTTTACTTTTTTATTTATGGCAGTAGCTTTAAGATGTCGTATGTTTGCTTCTGTTCCAACTGTTGTGTATCCTTGTGGAAGTAAGTTTTGGACAAGTTGATATGACGAACTTTCCATAAAAGCAAGCATTGATGGGGTTGAAAAAACATCAATTAAACCAGAGTCATATTTAATTGCCGAATCTTCGGGTAAAACTGTTTTTTCAAAAGTGTATTCTAATCCTTTATTGATTTTTTCTAATAAATTATTCATTATTCACAGTAAATTAAAATATATACTTATTGTTGCAGAAGATAAATTGTGCATACATTAGACTTGTAAGTTTTATAGTATGTAAAATTATATATATATGTTTTTTATTTCAAAAGTATAAAATTTATGTCACATTTTAATGAGTATTAAAGACATTTAAATGATTTAAAATTCGGAACTTTGTATAAACTTAGCAAAATATGTTTGAGCCTATCCATAATTTTTTTATTCTTGATAATAAATTGCACACTAAACGAAGCAATATGTGTGTGTTATCGCCTCCTAAAAATCACATTTATGAAGTTTTTAGAGTAATTAGAGGAGTGCCATTGTTTATTGAAGATCACTTAAAAAGATTAGCTTTTTCGGCAAAATCTCTTCAAATGTCTGTAGATGCAGATATTGTTTTAAAAGATATTGAAACACTGATTAGAGTTAATTCAAAGCCAGATGGAAATATTAAAATAATTATCTGGAAAGATGTTCTTGGACAACATATATTAATATTTTATATATCACATCAATATCCAAGTTCGGAAGAAATGGCAAATGGAGTTATTGTTGGTGTTTTACGCAAAGAGCGAAGTAATCCGAATGTAAAACTTTTTGATAATGAAATGCGTGGCGAGGCTTCTAAACGCATTGCAGATAATTCTGTATATGAAGTTTTGTTGGTAAATGAAGCAGGATATATTACTGAGGGCAGTCGTTCAAATGTGTTTTTTGTCAAAAATAATAAGGTATTTACCCCGCCAACTGAAGATGTGCTGCAAGGAGTTACAAGGCAAAAGATTATTGAGATTATTGAAAAACAAAATATTAAATTTGTAATGGAGAATATAGCATTTAATGATATTTCAAATTTTGAATCTGTGTTTATAAGTGGCACTTCAAGAAGGGTTTTACCCGTGAAAAGTATATTAGATACCAATATTAATTATAATGTAAATAATGATTTGCTGAGGCTTATTGAAAAAGAATTTTTGAATGTAACAAACTTGTATATAGAAAATTATATTAACCAAAAATAGTAGTAAGAAATTTGCCAAACAAAGAAGGTTCAATTAAAATCGGGAAAATAAAGCCATAAACTGCTCCAAAAAAATGAGCATCATGTCCGACATTGTCTTTTGCCTTTTTTGCCATATAAGCAGAATAAATTAAATATAGAATCCCAAATACATAAGCCCAAATACATAAGCAGGAATGTTAATAGGGATAAATATAAAACGAATAGAACCTAAAGGGTAGAATAAAATACTTGCAAAAACAACTGCTGATACAGCCCCACTTGCACCAACAGCAGCATAAGAATAATTGTTTTTATGTTTGAAAAATGAATAAATAGTCGAAACCACCAAAGCACTTAAATAGAAAAAAATAAAAAATATATTTGAGTTTTTTGTTACTAAAGCTATGAAGTACATTGTTGTATTTCCAAATGAGTATAAAACAAACATATTGATAATTAAATGTCCCCAATCGGAATGTACAAAACCGTAAGAAAGCATCCTGTAAAACTGATTGTAGCGATAAATTTGAAATGGACTAAAGAGTAGCTTATTCATTAGATTATCATTGTTAAAACTCATAATCGAGACAAGAACTGTAATAACTATAATTGTTGCAATCATATTTATATGTTTGATAATTAGATGTTTGTGTGCTATTGTGCTAAATTATGTTTCAAAATTAAACTAAAAATATAGAATATAATTTATAATTTTGGCACACTTTGTGAAAATCATAATGACTAAAAATTAAGTTTTGTAAGCATGAAAAAAACATTGAAATATATAATTTTGTTTAGTTTATTTTTTGGATTTAGTTCCATAATGGCTCAAGATATTGATAGTGTTCAATCAAATATAAAGCAAAGTGGAGTTCAAGACGAGTTGGATTTTGCATCATTATTGCGAGAGGATAATACTCTAAAATTGATTTTTTCTTTTTTTTCGGAAGAATGGAGATGGAAGTTAAGCAATGATACTTTAGAAATTTTTTCAATTAATCCGATATATAAGTATAATGAAAACATAAAAAAAAGTGAGATATCAAAACTAAGGAGGGGGAGTACAACGCAAAAAGTCCTAGTTGATACAAGTACAGCTATTATAAAGTTTAGGATAGAGCCACTTTGGAGTGCAAATAAGATGCAAGAAGCAATTATGAACAACAATGTGATTGAGTTGCAGATATCTAATGCTGCCAAGAGATTGAAAATTGAGCATTTGCTTGATGTATTGGATAATGATTATGAAAACATGAATTTTACTGATATTGAGCAAAAATCAATAGAAAGATTTATGACAGAACGAGATGAGCTTCGGAGCAGTTTAATTGCACTTCCGAATTATCATGTAGAAACTCTTACACTTTTCTTTCTTTCTTCTTATCCTCCCAAAGATGAATATGTAAATTATATTCCCCAAAAAATACTTGAGCATATAGAAAAAATATTATCTGTGTTTGAGCAATATGCAGGAAAATAAAAAAACAATATTTTCTAAAATTTATACTTTTTTTTGTAAGTTTGCAAAGTATTAAAAAAAAATAATTATTAACTTTAAAATTAAAAAAATTATGAAAAAATTAATTGGATTATTGTCTGTTTTCGCACTTTTAGGAATGTTTGCATGTAACTCAGGTGTTAATCAAGAAGAATTAACTAATCTTAAAGATCAGATTGAAGCTAAAGAAGCTGCAATTGTTGATTTACAAGCTGAAATTGATGAATTAACTGTTACTCTTGAAGAATGTACAGCTGAAAATGTAGAATTAAAAACTCCTAAAAAAACTACAACTACTACAACTACTAAACCAGCTGAAACTAACCCTCAAGATTCCAAAAAACGCAATGAGGCTCCAGTAGATTCTAAAAAACGCAATGATGCTCCAGTAGATTCTAAAAAGCGTAATTAATTAAACAGAGATGTTGATTCAAAAAAAAGAGAGCAATGCTCTCTTTTTTTTTGAAAAATTTTCTTTAATAATATTAAGGTATTTTTTTAATATATGAAATAATTTTTAAGTGGTCATGTTTATAAAACAAAAAAGGTTGCAAGTTAACTTGCAACCTTTTTTGTAACAATACTATGCTTCTACTTACTTCTTCATAGTAGTTGAACATGTATCAAATGTATTGTCTTCTAGATATGTAACAGTGTATGTTAATGTAATTACCCCGTCAGAATCAATTAAACCGCTACCATTAAATTTTCTATTGCCTGCTACATCTTCAAAATCAGTAATTTTGATTTCTTTTTGTTCAACTATAGCTTTTACAACAGCAGGAGTTACAAAATTTCCTAAGTTAGAAAAAGTAATTTTATTTGGTTCTGTCTCAGCTGTAATAGCAATGCTATACTTATTTTTTGAACATTGATCTTCTACAGTATAGGTTCCAACAAACTTAGCATTCATTAAGATAGAGCAATCTTCACCTTCATAACCTGTTGCACATTCGCAAACACCTTCTTCACAAACACCACCGTTTAAACAAGTAACATCTTTACAGTCATCTGTACATGATTGAAACATAAACATTCCAAACATAAGCGATACAATCGCAATTGCATTTTTTACTTTCATTTTTCTCATAATTTTTAAATAATTTAATTAATAAAAAGCGTTATTTAAATGCAAAAGTAATAATTTTTACAATATTTGTTTGTGTTTTATTGTAATAAATAAAACTTTTATAGATATTTTTGCAGTTATTATACTTGTTTTTATGCGAGAACAACCAATTTTACATAGTTTCATTAAGTTTTTAAGGTTGTATTTTATAATTTTTATTTTATTTGTTATAAGTAGAATTGGCTTGTTTTTTTTCAATATTAGCTATTTTTATTTAAGTTTTTCACAATTTATATATTACATATTTGCCGGACTGAGATTTGATGTGAGTGCAATTTCATATTGCTTATCTTTATATTCAATTTTTTATTTTCTTCCAATTCCATATAAAGACACTAAGGTTTTTAGATTAATTTCTTTTTTATTTTACATTGTCCCTTTGTCTTTGTTTTTATTGGCAAATTTTATTGATTTTGTATATTTTAAATATAATTATAAACGATTAACCTATGATGTGTTTAGTTTTGTACAAAGCATTCAAAGCGAGTTACCATTATTGATGATTCAGTTTTTGAAAGATTTTTGGTTTATAATAATAATTTGGGGTGCATTTATTTATTTGACTGTTCGTTTATATAAAAAATTTGGAAAACCTATTGTTGTTGAAAATCATAATTTGTTTTCATATTTGAAAAATATTTTGTTGCTAATTTGTATCGTTTTATTGTTTGTTGTTGGCATTAGGGGCGGAACACAAAGGAAGCCTATCAATATAGCAAGTGCGGGATTATATGCCTCATCATTTTACACTCCGCTTGTGTTAAATTCTCCATTTACAATAATTCGCACTATCGGACGAGAAGCCTTGGAGGAAAAACATTTTTTTGATAATAAAGATGAAATGTATCAATATTTCAGCATGTTTAAGCATTATCATACAGATTCAAATCGTTTTGAAAATAAAAATGTTGTATTAATTATTCTTGAAAGCTTTTCAAATGAGCATCTAAATAGTATTCAAAGCCAAAAAACGATAAGCAATGAAAACTATGCGCCTTTTTTGGATTCTCTAATTCATCATGGAATATTTTTTCCGAATATGTTTGCCAATGGCAAGCGTTCTGCAGAGGGCATTCCATCAATTATTTCTGCTGTTCCTTCATTAATGAATACGGCATTTATTAATTCAATATATGTAAACAACTCAAATATAAGTCTTCCGAATATTTTAAAAAAGAAGAATTATAAATCATATTTTTTTCATGGTGGACATAATGGAACTATAAATTTAGATTCTTATGCCATGCTTGCTGGCTTTGACAAATATTATGGAAAAAATGAATACAATAACAATGAGGATTTTGATGGATATTGGGGAATTTGGGACGCACCTTATTTGCAGTATGTTGCTAAAATGCTTGCCGAAAAAACTGAGCCTTTTTTCTCGGTTATTTACACTTTGTCTTCGCATCATCCATTTAATGTTCCAGAACAATACAAAAACACACTTCCCGATGGTCCTTTGCCAATTCACAAAACAATTGCATATACAGATTTAGCATTAAAAAAATTTTTTACAACTATTTCAAATTCGTCTTGGTATAATAATTCGGTTTTTATTATAACATCAGACCATAGTTCTATTCCTTATTTGGATTATTACAAATCACTTGCGGGCATGTATTCTATTCCTTTTTTAATTTACGAACCTGCTTTTTCGCAAACTGAAACTATCTACTCTACAGTTCAGCAAACAGATATTATGCCTACAATTTTAGATTATTTAAAATATGATGAACCATTTATTTCGTATGGTAATTCTTCATTTCGCACAAGTGAACCACATTTCTCAATATCATTTATAAATAATGTTTATCAAATAATTTCCGATTCAATTCTTGTGAAAATTGTCAATAACGATTTAACAGAAATGTATGATATGAAGCAAGATATTTTACAACAAAATAATATTGTTGAATCTGAAAATTATAATCAATTTAAAGCAAATATTCTAAACATATATAAGTCTTATATTCAGCAATTTAACAATTCTATGATTTATAATAATTATCAAAGATAGTTACAGATTGTTTTTAAGGATAATATAATTTTATGCTAACTTTGTGCTTTAATAAAAATCCGATTGTATAAGAAAAGAATTCATTTTATTATTAACCCTATTGCAGGCAAAGGCAAGGCTCCAACTCTTGTTCCTTTGATAGAGGAATATATTGACCATAAGCTGTATAAAACATCTTATCATATTAGTAAAAAGTCAAAACATGCAACAAAAATTGCAAATAAAGCTATTGAAAACGGTTGTGATGTGATTGTTGCAATTGGTGGAGATGGAACAGTTAATGAAATTGCAACTGTGGCAATTAAAAACAATATTCCTTTAGGCATTATACCAATTGGAAGTGGAAATGGTTTGGGGAATTATCTTAAAATACCGCAAGATGTAGCTGAAAGTATAAATATCATTAACAAATATAAGATTAAACTTATAGATGTTGGTTATATTAATGACTATTTGTTTGTGAATGTTGCTGGAGTTGGATTTGATGCAGAAGTTGCCAAAGCATATTCTAAATTGAGCATGCGAGGTTTCGCTGGATATTTTCATTCAACTGTTTTGAATTACATTCCGTACAAATCTAAAAAGTATAAGATTCGCTTCAATAATCAAGTTATAGCCCGAAAAGCTTTATTAATTTCTTTTGCAAACTCTGGACAATATGGTTATAATACTTCCATAGCACCTGAAGCCGAAATTGATGATGGCTTGATAGATATGTGTATTATGGATAAAGTTCCTCCTTTTTTAGTGCCTTTTGTCGTTCCTCAGTTTTTTACAAAAACCATTGACCACACACCATATCACGAATCTTATAAAATTTCGGAAGCTTTTGTTTACTTAAATAGCGAACCTGTGATTCATGTAGATGGTGAACCAATCAAGCTATCGGATAAAATACTTCATGTTCGTGCTGTTCCACAAGCATTACAAGTAATTTGTCCTTAGTCAAATATTGTTTTTTGCCAAAACTACAATCGAAATTCACAAATTATTCATATAAAAATCAGTAAATTTGCAAAAAGCATTTTGTGAATATTGTAACAATTGTAGGTTTAGGAAATGTAGGCAGCCATTTAGCAATAGCTTTTCGCCAAAACTTATTTACTGTTTATGTTTGGGGTAGAAATCATTTTGAGGCAAGCGAATTTGCCAAGAATAATGATTGTATTTGCATAGATTCGTTAAGTAATATTCCTTATAATTCAGATTTGATTATATTAAGTGTTGCCGATACTGCTATTGGTGAACTTGTAGAGCTAATTTCAGATACTTCTTCGGTTGTAGTTCATACTGCAGGTTCTGTAAATATAGATGCTTTTGGCAAAACATGTCGAAATTACGGAGTATTGTACCCTTTGCAAAGTTTTAGAAAAGAAAGAAAATTAGAGTATCATTCAATTCCGGTTTTTATTGAAGGAAGTTCTCAAGAGGTATTAGATTTTATTGCCGATTTTTGTAAAAAAGTATTTCCAATACAAACTAAAATGAATTCTGAAGCAAGAATGCAACTTCATTTGGCTGCTGTGTTTGCATCAAATTTTGTTAATGCTATTTATAATATGAGTTATGATATTGCTCAAAAACATAATATTGATTTTACATATTTATTGCCTTTGATAATTGAAACTGCCACTCGATTAAACTATGGTAGTCCTCAACAATTTCAAACAGGACCAGCACTACGGAGCGATAATTCGGTTGTAAACAAACATGTCGAAATGTTGAAAGAAGATAAAATGGTTCAAATAATATATAAAGAGCTTACAAATTATATAAAAACTAAACATAATAAACATGAATGACTATAGAAGTAAACTGAAGCATATTACAACATTTGTTTTTGATTATGATGGTGTACTTACTGATGGTAAAGTAATATTTACCGATGATGGTCAGTTGCTTAGAAATGGTAATGTAAAAGACGGATATGCAATACAGTTGGCTTTAAAACTTGGTTATCGCATTGCAATAATTTCGGGTGCTGAAACAAAAGGAATGTTAAACAGATGTATTTTGTTAAATATTGATGATCGCTACTTAGGTGTTGAGGTGAAAAAGCTTGTATTTGAAGAGTTTATGAAAAAATATAATCTTACTAAAGACGAAATTGTATATATGGGAGATGATATTCCCGACTATGAGGTTATGAAGTTATCGGGTATTGCATGTTGTCCACTTGATGCAGCAAAAGACATTCGTGATATTGCAGATTTTATTTCAACTTATCCCGGAGGACATGGGTGTGTTAGAGATATAATAGAGCAAGTGTTGCGTGCCCAAGATAAATGGATGACTGATGAGTCATTTAGTTGGTAATTTTTGTAAAAAAAATAGTGATGAAAAGAGTTATTTCATTCTTAAAATTATTCAGATATCAAAATCTGTTAATAATTATTTTGCTTTTTTATTTTGTCAGATACTTTATTATATGTCCTAGATATCTAACAATGCAGTTTGATAATTTGTCATTTGTTTTATTTGTTCTCGGATATATTTTAATTGTTGCAGGCGGATATGCCATTAATGATTATTATGATATTGGAATTGATGAAATTAATAAACCTGATAAAACAATTTTACGCAAAGAACTACCTCTTTCTTATGGGCAGTTGTCATATTTCATAACAACTATTTTTGGATTTATAATTTCGATATGGGCAATAATGCGCATTAATGCTCCCAAATTAATCTTTGTTCTGATTATTATCACATTATTGTTTTGGTTTTATTCAACTAAATATAAAAGAGAGTTTGTGTCGGGAAATATTGCAATTTCTATATTGGCAGCTGCAGGTGTAATGCTTCCATGGCTTTATGAACTTTTTGCCTCAATATACAATTTGGTAATTCCGACTAATCAACTGCAAATAACTATTATTGTCAGTATATATTCTGGATTTGCATTTTTATTGACTTTGATTCGTGAAATACTTAAAGATATTGCTGATATTGAGGGAGATAAAGAGTTTGCTTGTACAACAATGCCGATTAAATTAGGGATTGCAAAAACAAAGAACATTTTATATGTTTTGAGTGCAGTATTGATAATAGGATTAATAAGTATTTTGTACTGCTTATATAGATTTCAATATATGTATTTGTTTGTATTTACAGTTGTTTTAAGTATATTTTTATTGTATTTTTTCTTTTTGTTATATAAATCAAAAGAATTGAGCGATTATAAAAAGCTATCTGATATGCTTAAATTAATATTTCTTGCCGGTATTTTGTCCATGCAATTATTTTATCTTGAAGTATGATGCTTACTGAAATATTATCTAATTATCGAGTTGTTCTTGCATCTGCAAGTCCACGAAGAAAGTTTCTTTTGTCGGAAATGGGAATTAAGTTTGACATAGTTACAACAGATGTTATAGAAGATTATGATGAAAATTTACATCCTTCGGAAGTAGCAATGTTTTTAAGTCAGAAAAAAGCATCATTTTTTTCAAAAAGCAATATGTCTGATAATGAATTAATTATCACTGTTGATACTTTGGTGTCTTTAAATGGAGAAATTATTTCAAAACCGAAAGATGAAAGTGAGGCAATATTGTTTTTGCAAAAACTTTCGGGAAATATGCACTATGTTTATTCAGGTGTTACATTAATGACAAAGATGAAACAACATACATTTCTATCTGAAACAAAAGTATATTTTAGAGTTCTTGAAAATGAAGAAATAGAGTATTATGTAGCTGAATTTAAGCCTTTTGATAAAGCAGGAGCTTATGGGGTTCAAGAATGGATTGGTTATGTAGGCGTGGAAAGAATAGATGGCTCTTTTTTTAATGTTATGGGTTTGCCAACTACTGCCCTGTATAAAGAACTTCTTAAGTTTTTTGAAAAGCGTTAGAATTATTTTATAAAAAAAGCGATGAAAATAAATTCATCGCTTTTTAATGTTTTATTGTGTTGTCTCGTCCTAACATAGCGTTACACTAAAAACAAACATTATGAAAATAAACAA
>CAZKDV010000052.1:0-16506 GCA_964551645.1 uncultured Bacteroidales bacterium
CCTGTTTTTATTGGAGATACCATTTATGCACAAACAGAAATTCTTGATAAACGCGAATCACAATCAAAACCAGATAGAGGTATAATTTATGTTGAAACTGTTGGTATCAATCAAGATGGAAAAAGTGTGTTAAGATTTAGAAGAAAAGTATTAATAAAAAAACGCAACTCATGAAAAACAAATATCTATTGAGAACGCTATTGTTTTTGCCCGGACACAACGAAAAGCTAATGATTAGTGCTTCAAAAAGTAAAGCTGATGCCTTAGTTTTTGACTTAGAAGATTCCGTTATGCCCTTTGAGAACAAAGAAGTAGCAAGAGATTTAGTTGTAAAAAATGTATCCGAAAAAATGTTTTCGCATGAACTGAAATTTGTTAGAATTAATGACATAGAAAGCGGATTGCTAATTAAAGATCTACATGCACTCACTATTGAGGGTATCACCGGATTTTTATATCCAAAAACAAATACTGGTAGCGATATTTTTTTTATAGACAAACTACTACAAGCTATTGAATATGAAAAAGGCTATAAAATTGGTACATTTAAGCTAATTCCTATCATTGAAAATACCGCATCAATATTAAATGCTCAAGAAATATGTCAATCATCGAAAAGAGTAATTGCAATAGCTTTCGGTTCGGGAGATTTTATGACCGATCTAAAAGGAACACTTGATGAAGCAAGAATGAGTTTACAAATTCCCCGTGCTTTGATTGCATTAGCTGCACGAGCAACAGGTGTATTGCCTATTGACACATCATTTAATAATGTTCATGATTTACAAGGTCTTGAATATAATTTAAAAATTGCTAAAAATCTCGGTTTCGAAGGAATGAGCGTACTCCATCCAAAGCAAATAGAATTAGCACATCAATATTTTTCACCAACAGAAGAAGAAATAAATAAGGCAAAAGAATTACTTAGATTAAATGAACTTGCATTGAAAGAATCAAAAGGTGTTGATATACGCGAAGGTGTATTTATCGGACCACCATACATTGAAGCTGCAAACTATTTACTCAAAAAATTAGCACTAATACAATCAAAAAAATAACTTATTATGAACAAACCTGTGATAATAATTGGAGGAGAAGGAAATGGTGGAGTTGTTGCCGCATGTATAGATGATAACAGAAAACGATTTTCGGACAATACATACAAAGTACACGGTTTTTTAACCGATTTTCAAGATAAAGGCACAAATATTAATGGCTATCCCGTATTGGGCTCAACATACGATATTGAAGAGTTTTTGAAAAATGATGAATTTATGTTTATGTATGCCATACATCCAATAAGCAGGGGCAAACTCAGAGAGCAGATTTTTAATCGCATGAATGTTCCCATAGAACGATATGCCACAATTGTTCACCATACTGCATTTATCCCCGACACCACCGTACTCGAACAGGGAGTTTTAGTTATGTCCGGCTCATATATAGGACCGGCAACAAGAATAAGACATAATACATTAATTAAAGCTAATTGCTTAATCGGACACAACAACGATATAGGTAAATTGTCAACCTTTTCAGCAGGCTCAATAGTAAGTTCGTATGTTAATATCGGTAAAGCCTCAGATATTGCTTTTGGTGCCCGCGTGATTGAAAAAGTTACAATTGGCAATTACGCAACAGTTGGTGCAGCAAGCCTCGTTCTGAAAAATGTACCCGACAACGAAGTTCATGTTGGCAGTCCTGCAAAATTTATAAAATATACTAGGGAGGATTAGCAAATGATGCCCTTTTTAGATTTGAATCGTATAAACAAGAAATATGCAGAAGAACTTAAAAGCCTTGCAAATGAAGTAATTGATTCAGGATGGTATATACTAGGAAATAAACTAAATGAATTTGAAACAAATTTTGCCAACTATATTGGTGTTAAACATGCTGTTGGCGTAGCAAATGGCTTTGATGCTCTTAGAATTATTATTCGCGGATATATCGAATTAGGAGTTTTTAATGAAGGAGACGAAATTATTGTCCCTGCAAATACTTTTATTGCTTCTATATTAGCAATTAGCGAAAATCAGTTAAAACCTATTTTAGTTGAACCAAATATTGAAACATATAATATTGATATTTCGCAAATTGAAAAACATATTACAAGCAAAACCAAAGCAATTATGCTTGTACATTTATACGGACAAACATGCTGGAATAAAAATATTGAGGAGTTAGCAAAAAAATATAATCTCAAAATCATTGAAGATGCTGCACAATCAGTAGGCTCTGAATGGAATAAAAAGAAAACTGGAAGTCTTGGCGATGCTGCTGCTTTTAGTTTTTATCCCGGCAAAAATCTTGGTGCATTAGGAGATGCAGGTACTATTACAACAAATTGCGATAAATTGAATGAAATAGTTAGAAACATAAGAAACTACGGTAGTTCAGAAAAATATATTCATAAAAACAAAGGACTTAACAGTAGATTAGATGAACTACAAGCAGGTTTTTTAAATATTAAATTAAAATATTTAGACGAAGATAATTTAAGAAGAATTGAAATTGCCAATTATTATTTGGAGAATATAAAACAAGAAAAAATTATACTACCCTTATATCACAAAAGACTACACAAATCGCATGTTTTTCATCTATTTGTTGTAAGAACTGATGATAGAGAAAATTTAAGGCTGTATCTTAGCAATTGTAAAATTCAAGCATTAATTCATTATCCAATTGCGCCACACAAACAAAATGCTTATAAAGAATTTTCTCACTACTCTCTTCCAATAACAGAAAAAATCCACAAAGAAGTTTTAAGTTTACCGATAAGTCAAGTTATGACCGACAAGGAAGTTGAATATGTGGTAGAAATGATAAATAAATATAGATAGTAACAAGTTCTGCAATTAGTATTAGAGTGTGATGAAGTTAAAGAGCTTATTAAAAAAATTTAAAACAAGTGAGTTTTGGGTTGCAATTTCAACTTCGGGTATTTCTGCTGTTGTCAAAATGTTAGCTGGTCTTTTAATAAACAAAATTATTTCAATCAAGATTGGACCTCGCGGAATTGCAATGATTGGGCAGTTTTTAAATTTCTCAGCATTAGCCACAAACTTAGCAAATGCTTCATACGGGCAAGGTGTAACCAAATATATTGCTGACCCTGATGTTGATGAAAGAAAAGTACTTGCAACATCAAATATTTTCACTACAGCAATTAGTATAGTTATCGGATTAGTTATAGCTGTGCTTGCAAGACAACTATCTTACTTTTTGTTTAAAACTGAAGAATACACTTACATATTTTATATTTTTGCAGCAGCATTACCTTTTTTTGCTTTAAACAGTCTTCTTCTTTCGAGCATAAATGGCTTTAGAGAATTTAAACTATTAGCTGTTTTAAAAATAACCAACAGTATTGTCGCATTGATAATAGCTGGACTTTTGTGTTGGTATTTTTTACTTGATGGAGCATTAATTGCCTTATCAATAAATACTTCTGTTGTTTTTGTTTTGTCTGTTTACATAATAGTTAAAGCAAAAAAATTTAGTAAGTTGTTTAACTTTAATTTATCTGATTTTGATAAAAAAACTCTTGTTAAATTATTAGGATTTGCTTTAATGACATTAACTTCAGCACAATTAAAACCCTTAGTGCTACTATATTTAAGAAACTACATTATTGTTAATGATTGTGAAACTGCTGCGGGCATTTGGGAGGGAACAAAAAGACTTTCAGACTATTACTTTACAGTAATTTCAACTGCCTTAGCCTCATATTACTTGCCCAAACTATCGTCTCTTAAAACAAACTATGAACTAAAAAAAGAGTTGTTTTCTGGAGTGAAAATAGTTATACCATTATTTGTACTAATGGCTATCATCATTTATTTATTTAGAAATTTTATAATAGTTCTTCTATTTTCAAAAGAATTTATGCAAATAAGCGATTTAATGCTACCGCAACTAATTGGTGATTTCTTTATGATTTTATCACTAATGATAGCTTATTTAATGCTTGCCAAAGCTATGTTAACAACTTTTATGCTAACTCAATTAGCTTTTGCCGGCTTAAGAATTTTATTAAGCACATACCTATTTAATATTATGGGCATTGAGGGAATGATATGGGCTAATGCAATAAATTACTTTCTATATTGTATTTGTTTAATACTTATTTTCAAAAATATCATATTTTCGCAGAATGAAGATTTTACTCATAGGAGAATATAGCAGTTTTCACAGAAACTTAAAAATTGGCTTAAAGCAAAATGGAATTGATGCAATTGTTGCTGGTTCTGATGACGGATTTAAGAAAATTGAAGTTGATATAAATTTATTCGGAAATTATTCAGGCAATAAAGTCTTTAAGTTTTTAGCAAAACAAAATTCAATATACAACAAAACAAAAAAATTAAAAAACTTTGACATCGTTCAATTTATAAATCCATTTTTATTTATTAGCAAATACCAAAAATACGCCCTAGCATACAACAAACTTATTTACAATAATATCGAGAAAAACAACAATAATCTTTTTCTTTCAAGTTGTGGCAATGACGCAGTTTTGGTGCAAATCGGGAAAAACTTATTGGAATACAACATTATTGACCCTTCAGGGACAGATGTATCAGGCATAAAAACAACACCCGAAGCATTAAAGTGGAATTTGGAATTAGTTGACAAATGCAAGGGCGTTATTCCTGCAGGTTACAGCTATTGGACAGGATATAATAAAGTATTGAACGATAAGAGCAAATTAAGCAAACCCATACCTCCGGCTATTGTATGTGATGAATTTGAGTTTTCGAACAACATCAACGGAAAGTTAAAGATTTTTCATGGCATCAATCAACCAAAACTAAAAGGCTCACCCTTGATTTTAGAGGCTATGAACAAACTTAAAGAACGATACCCTAATGATATTGAACTGATTGTAGTTAAAAGATTAGCATATAAAGACTATTTAAAGCAATTAGCAAATGCAAATGTTAATATTGACCAAGCATATTCTTACGCTTATGGATTAAATGCTCTAATCTCAATGGCAATGGGTAAAATTACTCTTAGCGGAGCCGAACCAGTAGCACTTGAAGCAATAAAAGTTGAAAATTGTCCCGTAATTAACATAAAACCTCAAGTTGAGGACATTTACAAACAATTAGAAACTCTTTTGGAGAGAAAAAACGAACTAAATGAAATTTCACAAAAAACACGAAATTTTGTCGAAAAATATCATGATTCCAAAATAATTGCTAAACAATATTTTGATTATTGGATATCGAAAAGCTAAAACAACTAATTGAAATGCAAAGCAAATGAAACTTCATAAGACAGAAACATTAAACAGAACTATTTTTGTTATTTTTCTTATTGTTTCATCTGGAACAAGTTTTTTAGTTAGTAGTGCCATTTCAATATTTCTTCTGTTTATATTTGTTTTCTTTTACAAATACAAGAAAACACAAAACAAATATATGTATAACATATACGCATTTCTTGCATTATTTATAATAGTTTACGGTCTTGGTATGTTTTTCCAATTTGGGTTAGTTCCAAATTTATTATTTTTAGTACGATACATTTTCGCCTTTCTCTTGGTAGCTGTTCTCGTTATGGCATACAAAGATAGTTTTTTTGAATATCTCGAAAAGGCAATTTATTTTATGGTAATTGTTAGTTTGATTTTATTTGGACTGCAATTAATTCAGTTTTCGTTTGTCTTTGAGCCAATGAAATCATTTTTTAACTTATTGCCTGTTGATAAAAGCTTTTATATTTCCAATAGGAAGTATTTTGCATCAATATTTATTTATACCATAAACCAAAATACTACATCATTTATTGACCAAAGAAATTGTGGATTTGTTTACGAACCCGGATACTTTTCATTTTTTGCAAATTTTGGACTTCTATTAGCATTAGCAAAATATAATTTAGCAAAAAAAAGGAGGTTAATACTGTATCTAATAGCCATAATTACAACTTTCTCAACAACAGGCATTATTGGCTTAATTATCGTTATGGCACTTTATTTTATGAATACAACAAGTAAATTCAAAATACTTTTTATCCCTGTTATTATCTCTGCCATAATTTTATTTTTTAACATTTCGTATGGTTATGATAAAATTGAATATTTGATGTCAAGCACAAAAGAAGTTCATGAATATCAATTAAGAGCAAGCTCTGGAACACATGGAATATCCATGGGGAGATTTGCTGGTTTTCAATATTATGCCTTAGAAACCTTTCACACAAGTCCATATTTCGGACTGTCATTATTGGGCTGGAGACACGAAATAAACATTGGCATAGCAAACGGAACCGCACACTTCATTAGAAATTTTGGCTTCATTGGTTTAGCATTAATGATATTTGCAACATTTGCTTCGGCAAAAATTATTTCCAAACATTATTTAAAATACAAATATTCAGTTTTTTTGTTTATTTTTATACATCTTTATTTATTTGCATTTCCTTTCTCAAATTTGCCTATATTTATGATTTTTTTGGTAATGCCATTTATTTTTAAAAAAGAAAAACAATCGGTACAAGCATTTAGTAATTTATAACATTAATATATGAAAGTAGTTATTCTTGCAGGCGGTTTTGGAACTCGATTAAGTGAAGAAACTTCATATCTTCCCAAACCAATGATACAAATTGGAGAACAACCTATTTTGTGGCATATAATGAAAATATACTCCCATTACGGCTTTAATGATTTTATAATACTTGGGGGCTATAAGTGTTACATAATTAAAGAATATTTTGCCAATTATTATCTTCACCAATCTGATGTAACATTTGACATGGCAAACAATTCAGTTGAAATCATAAATAACAATACTGAACCATGGAAAATCACAGTATTAGATACAGGGTTAAACACTCTTACGGGAGGTAGAGTTTTAAGAGCTAAAAAATATTTAAACAATGATACTTTTCTACTTACTTATGGCGATGGTGTCAGCAACATAAATATTAATAAGCTCATTGACTTTCATAAAAATCATAAAAAAGCAATTACCATGACGGCAGTGCAACCCGAAGGAAGATTTGGCTCTATGATACTTGATAATGCTGACAAAGTGAATAGTTTTATAGAAAAGCCCAAAGGAGATGGTGCTTGGATAAATGGTGGTTTTTTTGTTTGCGAACCGAAAATATTCGACTATATAACACAAGGAGACGATACTGTTTGGGAACAACAACCTCTGCAAAACATGGCTAAAGACAATGAGCTATACGCATTTAAGCATTACGACTTTTGGAAACCTATGGATACCTTACGAGATAAAACAACTCTTGAGAAAATGTGGAACAAAAATTTAGCACCATGGAAAATTTGGATTTAACATCGCTGTTTGGACAAATATACAAAGACAAAAAAGTAGTTATAACCGGACACACAGGGTTTAAAGGCTCTTGGTTAGCATTTTGGTTAACACAAATGGGAGCAAATGTATTTGGCATTGCTCTTGAACCAAATACAAATCCAAATCATTATCAAGCTTTAAATCTTGACATCAAAAGTTATATCCAAGATATTAACGACTATCCCAAAATTAAAAATATTTTAAAAGAAATAAATCCAGATATTATTTTTCATCTTGCTGCGCAACCCTTAGTCAGAGCATCTTATCAAAAACCTCTTGAGACACTGAATACAAACATCATCGGTAGTGCAAACATATTAGAAAGCTCAAAACACTTGACAAAGCTGAAAGCGATTATTGTTATTACAAGCGATAAATGTTATGATAATAAAGAATGGAATTGGGGTTATCGCGAAAATGACGCAATGGGCGGAAAAGATATATATAGTGCTTCAAAAGGAGCAACTGAACTAATTGTTGCAGCATACAGACACTCATTTTTTAATGGTTCAAATACTTTGATAGCAAGTGCAAGAGCAGGAAATGTTATTGGCGGTGGCGATTGGGCACAAGACAGAATACTGACAGACATTGTTACATCTGCTTCAAACAATCAAGCTGTTTATTTAAGATTTCCTAATGCCACAAGACCATGGCAACATGTACTTGAACCACTAAGTGGATATTTAATGTTAGGTTGGAAATTGCTTGAAAACCGAACAGAATTTGCAGATGCTTGGAATTTTGGTCCTCAACACGAAAACAATGTTTCAGTATTAAATTTAGTGAATGAATGTCAAAAAAACTGGGATAAGATTAAGTCTCAAATTGATTCTTCTGCTCATCTCCCAGAATCGCACCTATTGATGCTTGATAGCACAAAAGCTATAAAATTGCTCAAATGGCAAACAATTTGGAATTTTGAACAAACAGTATCAATGACAATACAATGGTATCGCGAATATTATGAAAACAATAAAATATTAACAGAAGAAACTTTGAAAAAATATATTTCAACAGCAAAACAAAAGTCTGTTCCATGGAGCAAATAAAAAAAGAATATCATAAAAAAAACATCTTAATTACCGGCGGCGGAGGCTATTTAGGCTCTAAACTAGCAAAAAAACTTATTGACACCAAAGCTAAAATTATTCTTGCAGACATTAAATTTAATGATATTTCAAATAAGCTAAATAAGGACAAAAGCAATGTCAATCAAATCACAGTTGATTTAACGAATAACGAAAATATAAAAAGTCAATTTGAAAATATAATTCCCGATTATATTTTTCATTTTGCAGCTTCACTCAAAAGAGAAAGAAATTTTAACGAATATGATAAACTGTACGAAGCAAATGTTAAAATGACTTTAAATTTATTAAATTATTTTCAAAACATAAATTATCAAAACTTCATTTTTTCAAGCAGTAGCGAAGTTTACGGTTCAGGAAATACAGCTCCGTTTACAGAAAATCAGGTTCCGAATCCGGCTTCTCCATATTCCTTGACAAAACTAATGGCAGAAAACTTAATTTCTGTTTTTTCAAATATCAATCACAAACCATACACTATTTTGCGTTTGTTCAATTTTTATGGAAATGATATGCCCGAACACTTTTTCTTAAGTCAGCTTATTGGCAGTTTGAATAGAAATGAAGAATTTGCAATGACAAAAGGCGAACAAATTAGAGACTATACTGATATTGATATTTTGGTTGAAAACATTATGCGAATCTCATGTAAACAAAAAGCTATAAATGAAACAATAAACATTTGCTCAGCAAAAGGTATGTCAATAAAAGACATTGCTCTAATAATAGCTAAAAAACAAAACAAAGAACATTTGTTAAAAATAGGAACTTTGCCATATCGTCAAAACGAAGTGTGGAACATGCTTGGTAGCAATGAACTTATGAATGTAATTCTAAATAAAAACGAATAAAACTCAACAAAATGACACTTAATGATTGGGACATATTAGAAATAAGAGATTATTACAGCAGCCAAAACAATCCGTCTAGTTCAATATGGGTATTTAACCAAGTAAAAAGTTTGATAGATGCAGGATATAATCCATTAGTCATTTCCCCTACCCCCATTAATCCGCTAAAACCTTTATTAAAGAAAAGATTCAAATTATACGATATTCCTTCAAAGCAAATTGAAAATTACAATGGAACTAAGGTTATCAGACCGGCATATTTAAAAATACCAAAAAATAAATGCAAATCAATCACACTCAAAAGTCTTTCTAAATGTATAAAAAAACATGGGAATTATAAAAACTTAAAAATTATACATTCTCACTTTGGGCAAAACGGATATGCAGCTTTGAAACTTAAAGCAAAATTAAATATTCCATTGCTTACTTCTTTTTACGGATACGATTCTGGGCGACTTGCAAATGTTTTCTCCAAATATTACAAACAACTTATTGAGCAAGGTGAAAAATTTCTTGTTTTAAGCGAAGATATGAAGTCAGATTTACTTCAATTAGGTTTTCCCGAAGAAAAAATCATAATCCATCATCTTGGTGTTAATATTGAACAATTTTCACCAATCATGCAAAAAAACAATAAACAATTTACCTTAATCACAGTAGCCCGTCTATTTAAGGCAAAAGGAATACAATTTGTATTGGCAGCTTTGAATGACTTTTTCAAGAAACACCCTAACGAAAAAGATAAAATAGTTTACAAAATAATAGGTGGCGGCAACTTTGAAACAGAATTAAAGCGACTAACAAGCGAATACAAACTTGAAGATAATGTCGTTTTCATCAACAATCTTATACAATCGCAATCACGAAATATTGTTTTAAGCGAAATGCAAAATGCCGATTTATTTTTGCTTTGCAGTTATACCGATATTGATGGATACAAAGAAGGCACACCCGTTGTTTTGATGGAAGCACAAGCCTGTGGTGTTCCTTGCATTGCCTCTCAACATGCCGGGATCCCCGAAATTGTCAAACATCAAGAAACGGGTATTCTTACAAAAGAGCAATCTATTGATGAAATTTCAAACGCTATTGCAGAAATATATTTCAATTCCGACAAACACAAACAAATGAGCAAAAATGCAAGAAATCATATTATAAATGAATTCAATCATAAGGTGCAAATGAAAAAACTAATAAATTTGTATTCTCAATATTATTAATAAATATGTCCTTGCAAAATTTTATTGCCGAAAAGGTTTCTTTACCAATTAGTGATTTATTATTAGGGCAATCTATACATAAACATCTTAAATTTTTACAGGAAAGTCAATATTGGACAGATGAACAAATTTATGAATATCAAAATAAAAAACTCAGACAACTCATTACTCACACATATAATTGCGTCCCTTTTTACAAAGAATTTTTTGACAAACTAAATCTAAAACCCAAAGACATTCAAACACAAGAAGATTTAGTAAAACTGCCAATAATTTCAAAAAATGACTTGCGTAATAACAAAGACAAATGGTTTGCAACAAACTATTCAAAAAAATCATTACTTTCAATGAGTTCAAGTGGCTCAACCGGAGAACCATTTCAGTTTTACAAAACACCGCATAGCGAATCGTTTTCAAAAGCTGTTGCCATAAGAGCTTGGTATTGGATGAACTATAGACTTGGCGATAAATATGTAAAAACGAGTATTCATAATAGAACAAACCTCATAAAAAAGCTACAAGACAAAATCAATAACTCTTTATTTGTCTCTTTTGTTGATTTTACTCCTGCCGAATTTAGAAAAATTATTAGCGACATAGAAAAATATAAACCTTTGTTTTTGCGTGCTTACCCTACTCCATTAATGTTTTTGGCAAAACAAATTGCTAATGACACTGGAAAATATATGGGCAAATCATTAGTAGCTATCAATACAACAGGTAGCACCTTGTTTGACCAAGATAGAGATTTCATTCAAAAGGTTTTTGGAGTTCCAATATTCGACTCATACAGTTGTGAAGGCAGTGCATATTTTGCACAATGTGATTTGCAAACCTACCATCCATCGCATGAATATGCAATTTCCGAATTTATTGCAGATAAATACTCAATTCAGGACAAAGAACAACCATTTAGACATATTACAACTGACTTACACAATTACGCAAACCCATTTATCAGATACGACACTCAAGATTATGTTGTGCTTGGAGAAGATTGTAAATGCAAATGCGGTAGAAACATGAAAAACATTAAAAAAATCAAAGGTCGTGATACAGATATTCTTGTAAGCCCATCTGGAAAATATATTTTAATGGAGAACATTTATGGCTATTTTGAAGACAAGCCTCAAATACTGCAAATACAAGTTATTCAAGATACTGCAAGCTCTATGAATATGAATTTAGTTGTTTCAGAAGAATGTAGCAATATTCAAATTGAGCAAATTGAAAGTTATTGGAAAAACTTTATCGGAAATGATGTCGATTTTCAAATTAATATCGTTTCTGATATTCCACTAACGCCTTCTGGAAAAAGAAGAACAATAATTAGAAATTCCAATATCATACTACCTTAAAACGATTATGAGAATACTTTTAGACATCGGACATCCTGCACATGTTCATTATTTCAAACATTTTATTAAAATAATGAAAAAACGAGGTCATCAGTTTTGCATAGTTTCAAGAAATAAAGAATTTGCTCACAAACTTTTAGACAGTATTCAAGAAAAATATATTAGCAGAGGCAGAGGCTCAAAAGGTTTTATAGGAAAATTTTTATACATATTAAAAGGTGATTTCATTATTTGGAAAGCTGCCCGTAAATTCAAGCCTGATATTTTCATGAGTTTTGCTTCTCCTTACGCAGCACATGTAGCAAAATTGTTTAACAAACCACATATTGTTTTTGATGACACCGAACATGCCAAATTTGGACACATGATGTATGCTACATTTTCTGAATGTATTCTTACTCCTTGCTGCTTTACCAAATCTTTCAAAAAAGGGCAAATAAGATTTAAAAGCTATATGGAATTAACTCATCTGCACCCTAATTACTTCACGCCCGACAAATCTTTAGTCGCTTCCTTGTTTGATACAGAAAACAAAAAAACTGTCATTTTTAGATTCGTATCTTGGGAAGCAAGCCATGACATAGGAAAAGCAGGATTATCTTATCAACACAAAATTGCACTAATTAATGAAGTAAAACAATATGCCAATATTTGGATTTCTTCGGAAAGCAAACTTCCACAAGAATTAGAAAAATATCGTTATCCTCTGCCTCCTGAAGCCATACACCACGCTTTGGCATTTTGCGACTTATTTATTGGCGAAAGTGCGACCATGGCTTCAGAATGTGCAGTATTGGGAACTCCGGCAGTTTATATTAATATTTTAGCCTTGGGGTATATAAATGAACAAGATGAAAAATATAGCTTAGTATATAATTTTAGAGAACCAACCGGATTAATTGAGAAAACAATAGAAATACTAAATAATACGGATAAAAACAAAAGTTATTATCAATTGCAGCAAAAAAAATTACTTGAAGACAATATTGATTTAACTGATTTTATGGTTAATTTTATCGAAAATTATCCACAAAGCAAACACAAATATTTCCAAGAAGTTAACAAGTGTTAAACTATAATAAACAAATACTTATGAATGAAGACTTCTTACATTTTATTTGGCAGTATCAAAAAATACCGATAAATATTAAAACAACTGACGGTATTTCTATTGATGTTTTACATCCGGGAGAAAAAAACACAAATGCAGGACCTGATTTTATTGGCGCAAAAATTAAGATCGGAGATACAATTTGGGCAGGAAATGTAGAAATTCATGTAAACTTATCTGATTGGACTTTGCATAAACACCAATTTGACAAAGCATACGAAAATGTAATTCTTCATGTTGTATATGAAGCAAAAGATAAAAACAACATTCAGACTCAATATGGTGAAATTCCGACATTGGAACTCAAAAAGTACATTGATAAGGAATTAATAAACAGATACAATAACTTCATTACTAACACCCAAAATTGGATTCCTTGTGAAACTAATCTTGAAAATGTAAAACAAATTTTTGTTAAACCATGGCTAACAAGAGTAGCTATTCAACGATTAGAAAATAAAACTGATGCAATTCGATCATTGTTGGCTCAAACAAAAATGGATTGGGAAACTTCTTTTTTTATATGGATTACTACTTATTTTGGATTCAAATTAAATAATGACGCTTTTGCAATCTTAGCCCGAACTATTCCGCTAAAAATGCTTCTCAGACACCAAAATCAAATTTTTCAAATTGAAGCAATATTATTTGGACAAGCCGGTTTGCTCTCAGATGAACTTCATGACGAATATTCCATGCAACTACAACAAGAATACAAATATCTTGCAATTAAATATAATTTAAAACCAATTGAAAAGAAAGTATGGAAATTTATGCGAACTCGCCCGAGTAACTTTCCAACTATACGAATTGCACAATTGGCTCAAATTGTAGTAAAAATAAATATGATGCTTGCTGAAATCTTTGGAGATGCCGACATGAACAAGATAAGCGATATGCTAAATGTTGAAGTATCTGATTATTGGCAAACACATTATACATTTGACAAAGCATCTTCGCAAAGCAAACCCAAACGGATAGGAACAGCGGCTATACAAAATCTTATTATCAACGGAATAGTGCCATTTGTGTTTTTATATGGCAAATTTCACGACAAAGCCAACATTCAAGACAAAACTATTGAAATACTCGAAAGCCTGCCCGCCGAAGACAACAGAATCATCAAAAACTGGAAAAAGCTAAACATCAAGCCCACAAACGCATGCGAAAGTCAGGGTTTGATTGAATTGTACAATTCTTTTTGCAGTAAAAAGAAATGCCTTTCATGTAGTATTGGAGCCTCTTTACTTTTAGATATTTAGTTGGCTGGCAAACTTACAAAGAGATTATTTGCATGTAAAAACATTGTATCTTTGTTTTGCAAATTAAGTGTTAGATGATTGTGTAATCAAAACAAACGAATATAATCAAACAAATGAAGTATAAAGGCATAAGAGAGGAAGAGCTGAAAAACAAAGTAGCTTACGACTACTTTTGGGCATACGATTGCACCAAAATAATTGGTGATGTGGACTTTTGCGTAAGTATGCACCAAAACCACAAGGAGCTTTTTGAACAAGAATCTCTGCTTTGGGCTGAAGCCAAAAAAGATTCGTCAGACATCTACAAATCAATAGTGCAGCTCATTTTAACAATTGGAAAAGCAAGAACTTTTGACAAATTTTTGCCTCCAGCAATGTTGGGTGCGTTTGATGGAGAAAAAATTGCTTTCATACCCTACAATGATATTCACGAAGTTTTTTATATCAATGATTTCAATTGGAATATAACACCCTCAAACCATGACACAAAAGAGTTTAAGCTGATTCACGAAAAGGTTAGAACAATCATTGATAACAAAGCACTACTGTTCAACTTTTTAGATGACAATTATGAACTAAAAAGATTTATCAAAAAGAACTTTATAGTTGGCAAATTTGGATTGACTAAAATTAAAATTGATAAAAATAATTTTATTGTTATCTACAACAAATGGTTGCAATCTGTAAAATCAACCATTGCAGTAAATTGGGATATTGCAAAGAAAAAAGGTGTGATAGATGGAGATTTTTATCTTGCCGATTTACTTTCAAATGATAATATCACCCTTAAAGACAAATTGTTTGTTGTTTTAAAAGCAACTAAATATGTGTTAAACAGACATTTGGACGAATATGGTGCATTTACTTCAAGTAGTGTAGATTTTAACGACAATCAAAAAGCCCATACTCAATTTTGGAACAAATATGAACGACCACCCAAAGAAGAATATTGGGACTATATTGTTGAGCGCCGCGATTTGCTAGTTCCGCAAGATATTAGAGAACGCAAAGGGAGCTTTTTCACACCTCAGATTTGGGTGGAGCTATCGCAAAAATATCTAACAGATATGTTGGGCAAAGATTGGCAAGACGAATACTATGTTTGGGATTGTGCCGCAGGAACAGGCAATTTATTGACAGGGCTTACAAACAAATATAATATATGGGCTTCAACACTCGACAAGCAAGATGTGGAAGTGATGCACGACCGCATAAACAATGGAGCAAACCTATTGCACGACCATGTTTTTCAGTTTGACTTTTTGAATGACGACTTTAGCAAGCTACCAAAGCCATTGCAAGATATTATCAACAATCCCGAAAAACGAAAAAAATTAATTGTTTATATTAATCCACCATACAAGAGAGGATTAGGTGTTGCTATCACGAAATGGCATCACCAAGAAATTGGAGAAGCAAGAGATGAGCTGTATATACAGTTTTTATATAGAATATACAAAGAAATAAATGGATGTAAGATTGGTATTTTTTCAAAATTAAAACTGCTTAATGCGCCTAATTTTGAAACTATGAGATTTATATTTAAAGCCAAACTCGAAAAACTATTTATTGTCCCTGCTAATACATTTGATAATGTAAAAGGCAAATTCCCGATAGGGTTTCAACTTTATGATACAGATAAAAAAGTAGTTTTTAAATCTATTATAGCTGATGTTTATGATGAAGAAAGGAATCTTGTTGGAACAAAAAAATTTTCAACTTACAATAACTCAACCTTTTTAAACAAATGGCTTACTTCGCACAAAAACAATATAAATCCTATTGGTAAACTAATTTACAATAGTAATGATTTTCAACATCAAAATAGAATTAGAATTACAAATTTTGAAACTACGGTTTTAGGCGGAGATGGAAAATTTACAATCACAAAGGCTAATCTTATGATTTCTTGTATTTATCTTGCAGTACGACATTGTATTGAAGCATCTTGGGTAAATGACCGCGATCAATTTTTACACCCGAACAAAAAATGGGAAAATGACACTGAATTTCAAAATGATTGTTTCACTTACACCTTGTTTCATAACCAAAACTATATAAATAGTGCAGACAGCGTAAATCATTGGATACCATTTACCGAAAAAGAGGTTAATGCAAGAGAAAAGTTTGAAAGCAACTTTATGACCGATTTTATCAAAGGCAAACCAACACCACCATCCATACCAATTTATAACCTAACTTTTGTATTTGAATCCATAACTCCTTATGGAAACAAACGCCCACCCCTAAAATTCTCACCCGAAGCAAGAGCCGTT
>CAZKDV010000053.1:0-16285 GCA_964551645.1 uncultured Bacteroidales bacterium
TGTTCCAATCTATTTGACTTTTCAGATAGCGTTCAAAACGCATATCTGTTTCTTCTAATTTGCGATAAAATGCTGAAAATAATTGTTTCATATCTTTTGCAAAGATATGAAATGTATTTTACAGAATACAAAATTTTATCATTTTTGTATTCTGTAAAATACAAAAACTACAATTTTATAATTCTTTTAAGAAGTTAAAATAGAGTTTATCTTTTTTCTCTTTTATTTCGTCTATTTTTTGTTTTGATAAGTCCACTTTGAAACATCATTATTATATCCCATTGAGCAATTTGCAAAACAAACCAAAATTTGTTCAATTTCACGAAAAAATTCGGATATTCATCAATTTCGAGTAATTTGAGCTAATTGCTATGAACTTACACTAATAGAATTGCCTTTGAACTAACTTATAAACTCCATTATATTGTGTTTTATTCAAAATATCTTACCTTAGTTGTAAAATGCTATAAAATTGCAGTTTGTTTTTCTACAAATAAAAATCTTTTTGAATTTTAGTTAGAAAAAACATTTACTTATCAATTAATAAATTATTTTTGCATTTACTTTACACGCTTGTTATGAGAGCTTTAGTTTATTTGTGTTTGATGATGGCTTTTTTAGTTGCAAATAGTCAAGAAATCTTTATTAATGAATTTATGTCATCAAACAATAAATTTATTTTTGATGAAGACAATGAAGATAGTGATTGGATTGAAATATATAATGCTTCAACAGATACTATTTGGCTTGCAAATTATTGTATTTCTGATAATGTAAACAAACTGACAAAATGGTGTTTCCCAGATACAACTATAAGACCGGGAGAATTTATGTTAGTATTTGCTTCTGGTAAGGACAGAGCAAAGTCCGGAAGCGAGTTGCATACAAATTTTAAAATAAGTGCTTCGGGAGAAAATTTGCTTTTATCTAAAAATGGACTTTTAATTCAACATATTGATGTTATTGAATTAGAAACAAATACAAGTTATGGTTCGTATCCTGATGGAACATTGAATTATTTTGTTTTTTCTCAACCTAGTCCGGGTTTGCCCAATTATATCAATCCTGCTGATGATTTTATTTCATTTTCTCAAAGAGGTGGCATTTATGATAAAGCCTTTTCATTGACCATCACAACACAATCGGATAATAGAATATTTTATACACTTGATGGAAGCACTCCTAGTGTTTCTTCTTTGCTTTATACAGAGCCTTTGGTTTTAAATCATAATCTTTGTTCGCCACAAAATATTTCTTTTATACAAATTTCTCCTCCTCAATATTTTTATCCAAACAATTCTGCAGATATTTTAAAATCTATAGTGATAAAAGCGGCTGCTTTTGATAGCGAAGATAATCGTGTTTCTTCGGTTGAAACAAATTCTTATTTTATTAAAGAATTAAATGTAAAACACAATTTGCCTATTATTTCTATTACTGCTAATTATGATGATTTGTTTGACGAGGCAAATGGAATATTAGTACCCGGAATTTATCAAGATCCTGCAAATGTTGATTGGACTGGGAATTATTATATGAGCGGAATTGAATGGGAAAGAGAAATATTTGTTGAGTTTTATGAGCCAAATAATAAAATAGGTTTTAGACAAGACGCAGGTTTGCGAACACATGGCGGAAATAGTCGCAGATTTCCTCAAAAAGGACTTCGTTTGTATGCCAGAAAAGAATATGGAAATTCAAATTTTAATTATCAAGTTTTTTCGGACAGAAAAACTGATAAGTATAAAAGATTGGTATTAAGACCTTTTGAATCTTCGTGGACAAATGCCGGAATTGAGGATTATATAGCTCAAAAAAGCATAGGAAAGTTAAATATAGATAGATTAGCTTCAAGACCGATTATATTATATATTAACGGAGAATATTGGGGAATCTACACTTTGCAAGAAAGAATAGACCAGCACTATATTTCAACATATAATGATTGCAATCCGGATAGTATTGATTTGATTACTAATTGGTTTGGGAATGTAGATAATGGTTCGGCTGATGATTTTCTTGATTTGTTTAGTTTTATAAACAATAATGATTTAAGCATAAAATCAAATTATGAAGCAGTTGAAAACAGAATGGATATTGACAATTTCATTGATTATCAGATATTCCAGATTTTTATAATAAATTATGATTGGCCTGCAAATAATATGAAATGTTGGCGATCAAATCAAAAGGGAAGCAAGTGGAGATGGATATTTTATGATGGAGATGCAGGTTTGTATAATACAGAATATAAAATATTTGAACATGCAATGTCAGAGGCTGTCAAAGATTGGCCCACAAATGCAGTAGCAACTTTATTTTTCAGAAAACTGCTTGAAAATCAAGTATTTAAAGATAAATTTTTCTATCGCTTAGAGCAAGTTTTAAATGATGATTTGGCATATTCTACACTAAAACCACTTTTTATATCAATATTTGAAGAAATTGAACCAGAAATATCGTTACAGTCTAAGCGATTTGCAAAACCACTAAGCGATACAAATTGGTATAATAGCATGAGCAATATTGACGACTTTCTTTCTCTTATGCCGTGTGTAATTAAAGAATCTGTAAAAAAAATATTTGATGTTGATTTATACATTACTTCATGTGATGACTCAAAACCTAATAAAGACACTAAAGATATTGTTTTATACCCAAATCCGAATAGAGGAACATTTTCCTTGAATTTTACTTCATCAAGCATTGGAGTAGCCAATATTTATATAGTAAATAGCTTTGGTCAGACTGTTTTTTCGCAAACTGACCAAATAATTGACATAGACAATCATTTAGGATTTGAAAATTTAAACTTGCCTCAAGGAGTGTATATTGCAGTAATAGTAATACACAAAAAAGTGTTTTCAACTAAATTTTTGGTAGTAGAATAATTATTTGTCAATATCTGTAAGCATAATGTTGCACCCTCTTGCATCTGAAGCATCTAATCTTCCTAAAACTTCAAAAAATCTGTTTGAGTGCATAACTCCAATATCATCAGTAGCTATAAATGGACACGAATAAATATTTGCAAAATCAATAATATTAATTCCTCCGGTTTGTTCTGTTTTTATGATGTTAAAAGGGTCGTTAATATCTCTTATTAATATTTTCATCCATGGCGGACTCTGATAAAATCCCTCTTTTTGCGAATATGCTTGAGACATTAATTCTGTCATACTATATTCAGAATGAATGTGTTCAACAGAAAAAATAGCTTGTATTTGTGCATGTAATTCTTTGCGTATCATTTCCTTGCGTCTACCTTTCATTCCGCCGGTTTCCATAACAATTAATTCTGGAAAGTCAATTCCGAAATCAATTCCGAAATCCAAAAGAGCATAACTAACCCCAAAAAGAATTGTTTTTTGATTTTCTTTATGTAATTGTGATAATGTGCTTTTTAGTTCGGAAAAATTATGCAAATAAAAGCCATTTAATTTGTGTTTTGATTTTTTCATCAAATTTTGCACCATAAATATTAGCGAAGAGTTTCCTTGTTCTATATATGATGGTAATAATGCAAGAATAGCGTATTTTTCGCAATTTTCATAAAAATGCTCAAATCCTTTTATTGAACTATTAATGTATAAATTTTCATCAACAATATAATGCTTGCTTCTAACTTGTCCAAGTGTTCCGCTACTCATAAAAATTGTACTTTCAAACTTATTATTAATGAGTACCTTATGAGTTTTGAACAATGAAATCGGTAAAAAGGGAATGTTTTCTATAGTTTTTATAGTTTCTGGTTTTATCCCAATAAGCTTACAGAATTTATTGTACAGTTTGTTATTGTTATAGTGTAAATTGAAAAGTTCAATGGCAAAATTGTTGAAAGCATTTTTATTGTTTATTTCAAACATCTTGTTTTTATACTCTTTTAATGTTCGCATATTTTTGTATTTTTGTCGTTTAATCTAACACTACTTTGCCATATATGAAAATGTCAAAAATACAAATAATCATTTTATTTATTAGTATTATTGTCGTTTCGTGCATGAAAAGAGAGGAATATCCTATTGTGCCATATATTGAATTTAAAGATTTTTATGTAGTTAAAGATACTGTTGAAAATAAGGAAATTGGAGTATTTTCTATAACATTTACCGATGGAGACGGAGATATTGGATTATCTTCACAAGACACTTTGCCTCCTTTTCATCCGAATGGAGAATTTTATTATAATTTTATTATGACTTTTTTTCAAGAGATAAAAGGGAAGATGCAGAAGATAGATGCTCTTTACACAAGTCGCATTCCTCCTATAAATCCCGATGATTATTCTCAAAATTTAAAAGGTGAAATAAAAATCGAATTGGATATTTCAATCCTTCGGACAATTCTGGAAAGCAATAAAATTCAAATGGAAACATATATTTATGATAAAGCTTTGCATAAAAGCAATGTCGTTACATCTCCTATTTTTATACTACCTGAATTTGAAAAAAACAACTGAAATAACTAATTTTGCTAATTTTTAAAATGTAAGATAAAACTAATGTTTGCAATTTTTAATAAAGAACTTCACTCATTTTTTAGTTCATTAATAGGTTACATCGTGATTGTAATTTTTTTATTAATTAATGGGCTTTTTTTGTGGATTTTTCCTCTCAGTTTCAATATTCTTGAGTTTGGGTATGCGTCACTTGAAAGTCTTTTTATGTTGTCTCCTTTTGTGTTTTTATTCCTTATTCCTGCTATTACAATGCGTTCGTTTTCAGAAGAAAAGCGAATAGGAACAATCGAACTGTTAATGACTAAACCATTGACCGAAATACAAATCATTTTAGGAAAGTATTTAGCTACACTTGTGTTACTTGTTTTTTCGCTAATTCCAACTTTTGTGTATTATTATACCGTTCATAACTTGGGGTTTCCGAAAGGTAATCTTGATGTCGGGGGGACATGGGGAGCGTATATTGGATTATTGTTCTTAGGTGCGGCTTTTGCAGCAATTGGACTTTTTGTTTCCTCAGTTGCTAATAGTCAGATTATAGCTTTTATAATATCCGTTTTTCTTAGCTTGTTCATATATATTGGTTTTGATTTTATATATGAGATAGCAATTTTTGGAAAATTTGATTTATTTATAAAATCTCTTGGAATCAACGAACATTATGTATCAATGAGTAGAGGAGTTATTGACACGCGAGATATTTTATATTTTCTGAGCTTAATTGTAATATTTCTTTTATTGACTAAAATTTCTTTAGAAAAAAGAAAATGGTAATACTTTACAAACTATGAAAACACCTAATAGAAAAGATACAAAAAGAAATAACCTTATACAATTTGCTTTGCTTATTATCATAGTGATATTTCTTAATATTATTGGAAGTTATACTTTCAAACGCATTGACCTCACAACTGAAAAAAGATATACGCTTTCGCCAAATACTAAAAAAATTATTAAAGAATTAGATGATATTATCTATTTTCGAGTGTTTTTAGAAGGCAGTTTGCCAGCACAATATAAAAAACTCAGAAACGAAACTAAAATTATGCTTGATGAGTTTCGTTCATACAACAAACAAAACATTCAATATGAATTTATAGATGTTATTGCGGATAAAGATAGAAGACAAATACACGATATTATCTATGATTTTAGAAGTAAAGGAATACAACCAATAATTGACAGACAAGGATCGGAAACCGAAGTATCTGAAAAAATTGTAATTCCAGCAGCAATAGTAACTTATGGCGAAAGAGAAATGCCAATATCTTTGCTGGTTTATTCTTTAGGTTCTCAAGCAAGCAATACCGAGTTTTTAATAAATAATTCTATACAAGCTCTTGAATTTAAATTAGCCGATGCAATTAGAAAACTTACAATAGTTAATAAGCCGAAAGTTGGGATTTTAATTGAGAACTCATCTTTAAAAGATGTTCAAATTGCAGATGCACAAACTGCACTTTCAGAATACTATAATGTTGAAAAAGTTCGTCTTGATGAGCAATTTCATTCACTAAGAGGCTTTCAAGGTTTAATTATTGCAAAACCTGATTCTGCTTTTAGCGAGAAAAATAAGTTTATAATTGACCAATTTATTATGAAGGGTGGCAAGGTAATGTGGTTTGTTGATGCTGTTAGTGCCGAAATAGATAGCTTGAGAAATAAGCCAAACACAGTAGCAGTGTCAAAGCAACTTAATTTGGAGGATATGCTTTTTAAGTATGGCGTTAGGATAAATACCGATTTGCTGCTTGATGTTAAGGCTATTCCTATCCCTATTGTAACAGGCATGAAAGGAGATCATCCAGATATTGAACTACATTCGTATCCCTTTTTTCCTATGGTATTTACTCAAAATCTTCATCCTATTGTTCATAACCTAAATCCTATAAAAACAGAATTTGTGAGCAGTATTGATACCGTTGGGGGAAAAGGAATCAAAAAGTCGGTTTTGCTTACTACCTCTCAATTTTCGAGAAAAATGAATACTCCTGCAACAGTTAGTATAGATTTATTATACCAAGAGCCAGAGCGTGCATTGTATAATAAGGCAAATATCCCAATTGCTGTGTTGCTTGAAGGCGAATTTGAAAGTGTATTTTTAAATAGATTGCCTGCTGAAATTGTCGAAAGTACGGATATTAACTATTTTGAAAAAAGTATTCCAAATAAAATGATTGTCGTGTCTGATGGCGATATGATTAAAAATCAGTTTGTGTGGAGTGAAGGAAAGTATATGGTGTATCCCTTAGGTTTTGATAAACATACAAATACCACATTCGGGAATAAAGACTTTTTATTAAATTCTATGAGCTATTTGTGCGATGAGAACAATTTGCTCGACATTCGCTCAAGAGAGTTGAAAATCAGACTCTTAGACAAAGAAGCTATAAAAAAAGACAGATTAAAATGGCAACTAATAAATATGCTTATTCCGATTGTTTTTGTTGCTTTCATTGGATTACTTTTTATATTTCTACGAAAAAGGAGCATGTATTATTTTAACTCTTAAAACTATTTTTTATGAATAAGCGTAATTTGTTAATAATCATAATAATACTACTTGCTATTATTGCGGGTGTTAGAATAATTTTTCAAACTAAAACAACATTTAAGCAAAGCGAAATGAATTTTGCTGTGGCAGATACAGCCTCAATTACCAAAATATTTTTGGCAGATATGGACGGAAATACTGTCTTGTTGGAAAGAACTACGGAAAATGATTGGACACTAAATTCAAAATATACTGCACAACAATATGTTGTACAAAATTTTTTACGAACATTGATGTATTTAACTGTGCGAGCTCCTGTTGCTTTGCCTGCAAGAGATAACACTCTTAAACACATGTCAGCTTTAGCAACTAAAGTGGAAATTTATCAACAAAAATATCTAATTGATTTTTGGGGCATTAAATGGTTTCAACGCGAAAAACTTATTAAGACTTTTTATGTGGGTGATAACACTCAAGACAATATTGGAACTTATATGAAAATGGAAGATTCAGATACCCCGTTCATAGTTTATATTCCCGGTTTTAGAGGCTTTGTGCATACTCGCTTTTCGACAAATAGCTATGAATGGAGAGATCAAACAGTATTTAATTTATTTATGCAAGAGATTGAAACCGTTGAACTGATTTATCCACAAGAACCTGAAAAATCGTTTAGAATTGAGAATTTAGATAATAATAATTTTAAAGTTTTTTCTTTTCATCAAAACAAATATCTTGAAAAAATAGATACTATGAACACTATCAACTATTTGGGTGGTTTTGTTGAAGCTCGTTTTGAGTACTTTATTCCGGATAAGGACAAACATATAGCAGACTCCTTATTAAGCATACAATCTTTTCAAGAATTGAAAGTTACAACTAAAGATGGTAAGGTTTATGAAATGATAACTTACTTAAAACCAAATACTTTAACAGAAGAGGAGTTAGAGGCAAAGTTTTTCCAAACTTCAGACTATCTATGGGATAGAGAAAGATTATATGCTTTTGTTGGCACAGAAATGGACTTAGTGTCAATCCAATATTATGTTTTTGGTAGAATATTAAAACCTATACAATATTTTGAATATGGATATACTGAAAAACTTATAGAAGGGCTTCATATCCAAGAGTTAGGAAATTAAAAGGTTCTGTTATATGTGTTTTTTTAGAAAGTTATTTTCAAATATTTAGAAAAAAAGATTATTTTTGTAAAAAATATAATTATGAAGTGTATCGTATCAAATGATGTATTATTAAAGAATTTGCAGGCTGTCAATAGCGTAGTTTCTACAAGTTCTGGATTGCCTATTTTAGAAAATTTCTTATTTGAAATTCATGATGAATTGTTATATATCACTGCTTCAGATTTAGAAACAACAATTAAGGTTTCTGTTCCTGTAATTAAAGTTGAAGGAACTGGCGAAATTGCAATTCCTGCAAAAATTTTAGTTGAAACATTAAAAACTTTACCTGCTATCCCTATTACAATTTCTGCTGATGACCCTGAAAATCCTTTAAATATTGCAATTATTGCAGGAGAAGGGCAATTTAAACTTTCTGGATATGAAGTAGCCGATTTTCCAAAAGCTCCAATTTTGCAAGATGCTTCTACAGTTACTATAAATGCTCAAAGTATTTATGAAGGTATTTCTAATACATTATTTGCAACAATTGGAGATATGCTTCGTCCAGCCATGACAGGTGTTTATTGGGAGTTTAATGAAAATTTTGTGAATTTTGTTGGAACAGATGCTCATAGACTTGTTAGATATAGACGAAAAGAAGTAAAATCTGAAAATGCTTTTACTTTTATTTTGCCCAAAAAATCTTCAAATGTTTTGAGAAATTTGTTGCAATCTGTAAATAATGATGTTGTTATTGAACATAATAATATTAATGCTTCGTTTGCATTTGAAAACTATACAATTGTTTGTCGTTTAATTGACCAAAAATATCCTAATTATGAAGCAGTCATACCTTTAGAAAATCCTAATAAATTGATTGTTAATAGAAATGAACTTATTAATTCTTTGAAGAGGTCAACTATTTATGCAAATCAAACAACTTATCAGGTTAGGTTTATTATTCAAGGGCAAACTTTAACACTTAAATCAGAAGATGTTGATTTTGCAAATGAAGCTACAGAAACACTTGCATGTAATTATGACGGACAAGATATGGAAATTGGATTTAGCTCAAAATTATTGATTGAAATGCTTCAACATATAAATTCAGAAAGTGCTATGTTTGAACTATCTGAATCGCAAAGAGCTGGATTAATATTACCAACAGAAATGGTAGATGAAAATGAAGAACTGCTTATGTTGATTATGCCAATTATGATACAAACTAATTAATAAGATAATTTTTTTTCATGTTTTCTGAATTTAAGGTTTATCTAACTGAGGTGCTGAAACCAGCACCTCAGTCGTTTATAATTCTTGCTATATGTTCATTATTAATATACCGACTGCCATATATAAACAAAATATTGAGGGTGTTTCACACTCTAATTCACGAAACCGGTCATTCAGTTGCGGCATTTTTAACAAGTGGCTCAACATTGCGAATTGAACTAAACCACGATTTAAGCGGAGTTACTGTAACTCAAAGTAAAAATGTTTTTCAGCAAATAATTATCTCTTTGTTCGGCTATCCATTTGCTTCTTTTTTTGCGTTTGCATCTTATTATTTGATACTAAACGGATACGAAAAAGCAGTTCTATGGACTTTATTAGGAATTACATTTATTCAGCTATTAATTAATGTAAGAAACACTTTTGGAGTTTTTTGGTCAATAATTAGTTCAGCTTTCTTATTTTATATAATATGGTGGCAGCTTGATTTGCATTTTATGCTTGCAGTGATAATTACAAATATTATTCTTTTTGAATCAGTAATAATGGCAGGAGTGATTATGATTAGAGGTTTTACAAAATCATCTACAGCAGGCGATGCAACAAACTTAAGCAATACAACGAAAATACCTACTTTCTTTTGGGGTTTGTTGTTTTTTTTGCAAGCTTTATATTTTTTGTGGCTAACAATTAAAAATATTCTTGATTTTTATCAAATTAAGCTATAATTTAAAGATATTGCTGAATATTGTGCTTTACAAGTGAATAATATGAAGAGCCGAAAAGAATAAGATGAACCAAAGCAGGGTATAAATTGAACAAATCAATCCGTTTTTGCCAGTCTTTTTCAAGTGGAAAATAATCATTGTAATATTCATAAAAAGAATGTGAAAAACCGCCAAACATTTTTGTAAAAGCAATTTCTGCTTCTCTATGTCCATAATAAACTGTGGGATCAATAATGCAAACTTCTCCATTTTCATCACTAATGAAATTGCCCGACCACAAATCGCCATGTATAAGCGACGGACATTCTTTAGGAATTAGCGAATTGAGTTTGGAATATAAGATATTAAATTGTTTGTTTAATTTATTGTCAATAAGGCGTTTGTTATATGCGATTTTCACTAAGGGTTCTAAGCGTTCTAAAATGAAAAAATCTATCCAATTAGCATGTTGTTGATTGCTTTGTTGCAAACTCCCAATGTAATTATCATGGTCTAATCCAAACAATTCAGATGTCTTTTTGTGTAATTTGGCAAGTTTATATGCAAAATCATTCCAAAAATCGTCTTTTTGCCCCTTGCTGTTTATGTGTTCTAAAACTAAAAAAGAATAATTGTCATTTGAACCAAGTGCAACAACATCAGGAATACGAATAACATTTGCTTCGGCAAGCTGTTTTAATCCAAGAGCTTCTTTTTCAAACATTTTGGGATATTTTGTTGCACTATTTATTTTTACAAAATATGTTTCTTGTGTGGTAGAGATTTTAAAACATTCGTTAATGCAGCCACCCCCAACTGATGAATGTGAAATATATTGAGTTTCTTTTTGAGTGTTATTTTGTATTTCAGAAATAATGTAATCAAGTATGTTTTTATTCATGTTTGAGTTTTATTGTTTTTAAAGGTTTGTGCACGGCACCGTTTGGGCGCAAAATGCTTTCAAAAAGAACTATACTATCAATTTTGCTATTGCCCAAAAATACATTATCCCATTGATTAATAGTGTTTTGAAAAAAATGTTTTTGAATAGGCTTTTTAATTCTCCCCAAAGTTATATGCGGAACAAAATTTTCTCTTGTTGAAAAAATTTGAATTTTCGTTAATTCTTGTTGAATTTGATTGTAAATATTTAGTGTTTCCTTTTTTTCTTCTATTCCTGCCCAAATTACTTTTGGATTGTATGAACTACCGAAAATACCAATATGTTTTAATGTTATGTCAAGTGCTTTAGTATTTTGAGTTGAGGTTTCCAAAGACTTTATAATACTATCAATTTTTGACTTGGGAGTTTCGCCGATAAACTTAAATGTGATATGAATTTGTTCAAAATTTGTCCATGCAATTGCTTCATTTTGTAAAGAAGTAATAAGTTTTACTCTAATTTCATTCAATTGCTGATTTGCTTTGATAGGAGCTGCTATAAATAATCTTTTCATTATAAAATCAAAAAAAACAGATATTAAGTGGTACAATATTACAAAAAAACAAGAAAATTATATCAAATCTCAAATCGATAAGCTTATTTTCAAGCAATTTTTATTTGTAATTTTACAAAAAAATAGATTAATGGACATAGCAACACTTATAGATAAAGAACACTTTACAAAATCAGATATTGAATCTTTGTTAGCATTGACGGGCGATAAAGCAAAGGTTCTTTTTAAAAAAGCTCACGAAACTCGTTTGAAATATTGCGGAAACAAAGTATATTTTAGAGGATTGATAGAATATTCAAATGTATGTATGAAAAACTGCTATTATTGCGGAATTAGGCACGATTGCAATCATTTGAACAGATATACTTTAACTGATGAGGAAGTTATTGAAGCAGCCGAGTTTGCTTACAAAGAAAATTATGGATCTATTGTATTGCAATCAGGAGAAATATCAAGCATTGCTTTTATTCAACGCATAGAGTCATTAATAAAAAGAATTAAAAAATTATCAGATGGAAAGTTAGGCATTACACTTTCACTTGGAGAGCAAACACTTGAAACTTATCAAAGATGGTTTGATGCTGGGGCGCATAGATATTTGTTACGCATTGAGTCGTCCAATCGTTCTCTATATGCAAAATTGCACCCTAACGATGATATTCATAATTACGATGAGCGAATAAAATCTCTGTATGATATTAAAAAGGTCGGATATCAGTTAGGAAGCGGAGTTATGATAGGTTTGCCCTATCAAACAATTAGCGATTTGGCTGACGACATTATTTTTTTGAGAGATTTAGATATTGATATGTGCGGAATGGGCCCATACATCGAGCATAAAGAAACCCCTTTATATAGCACAAAAGATACATTATTATCTTTGGAAGGTAGAATTACATTGACTTTTAAGATGATTTCGGTTTTGCGGATAGTTATGAAAGATATAAATATTGCCGCCACAACAGCACTTCAGGCAATTGACCCCTTAGGCAGAGAAAAAGCATTACAAGTGGGAGCAAACATCATAATGCCTAATGTAACTCCGGGCGAACATAGAGATGAATACAAACTGTATGAAAACAAACCTTGTACAGATGAAAATCCGGCTGACTGCAAAACTTGCCTTGAAGCTCGAATAAAATTAGCAGGCTCTGAAATAGGATATGGCGAATGGGGAGATTCTCAGCACTTTAGCAAAAAGGAAGATGTGTAAAAATACTTTTACCTCCTTTGAGCAATTTGGAAAATAAATCAAAATTTGCTCAATTTCCCGAAGAAATTCGGATATTCATCAATTTCTAATAATTTGGGCTTATTGCTACGAACTTAAGGGTTTGGGTTAAAGGCTGGCAACTTTTAGCATCAACTGTCAAATTGAAGTTCGTTTATTCGCTTTGTGTTTAACACTAAGTAGTTACGAATGGAAGCCTTTGTTGGTGAACTATTCTATGTCCGCAAGTTTATGTTTATTTCCAAAGTTTCAAGCGTTTTTCAATTTCTTCAACTAATTTTTGATTGTTCAGAAACATGAAATTAGAATCCACAAGTTGCTTTAATTTAGATTTTGCTTCCTTGGGTGTTAGTGTTGCTGTTTCAACGAATTTATCAAAAATCCAAATCATTCCGTGATATTCAATTTCCTTGTTTTTAGCATAATTCCTAAGTGTTTTATCACTACTCAATACACAAGCATTTATCTTGTTAGCAATATGCAATACAGACTTATCGGCTTCTGATAAAGATTTTGGATAATTTTCGTTGTGTATTTCAATGAAATCTTGTTCTTGTAAATTATGAATAGAAAGCCTATCAACAGACTGATAGGCTTGCAATATCGCTTGTTGTTCGGAATATAATTCGAACAAAACTGTGGAAGTAGTGTGTACTTCTAATTCAAGATTGAAAAAAGATTGTGTCAATCCTAAATCGTATAAGTCAATAAAGATATTGGCATCTGTTACGGCAATTTTCACTTTCATATCTTAACCATAAAAGCTTATGAAATTAAAACGCTATTTGATGTTTTTTTCTGAAATCTGCTAAAGTTTGCTTGTTTAATGAAGCCGCTTTTGACATTGAAATTTGGTCTTCAACTAAGGCACGGAATAAAAGTTGCTCAAAACGATTTGATTCTTCAGCTCCACTATATTCAATAGGTTCATCTACTTTCCAACTCATCTGCTTGATCATAAAAAAGAATTGTTTGGTATAATGTTCATTAATAATCCTACAGTCTTTGGCTCTCATCACAATTGCTTGCATAGAAATGCCGTATTGTTTTTTTATATTCCCTAACTCATTTATTGAAAGTTTGTTTCTGTGTTCGCCCAATTCTGCTTTAATTGTTTCTTCAGGCAACAACATTGCACCAGCAAACTGAAAGCATAAAGTTTCTTTTTGCTTTTCGCTTATATCGCCAAAAGTTAAAAGCAAGTGAGCTAATTCGTGCAAAAGAGTAAGTCTAATTCTATCGGGCTTATTAGTTTTCTTTACATTGTATGTAACTACGGGAATAGTGCCGTTTACAAAAGTTTGTAATCCGTCAAAATCTTCGTTAACATCTAACTTAACGACTTTAATATTTTTGTCTTCCAAAAGTTCAACAACATTAAAAATTGCTCCTTTGCCTAAGTCCCAATCTTTTCTTAATTGATTTGCAGCCTCATTTACTTGCTCGTAAGAAGTAATAAGTCCAAAGTTTTTAAGAGGATTTTCAAATTCAATATCCAATCCTAAAATCTCTTCCAATTCTAAATAGCGTGAAAGATACTCTTTGGTTTTTTCTTTGATAATAGAAGCTTCTTTTTGTGGCATTTTGCTCAATTTGCGATACTCAATTTCGCCCAATTCCACTTTTGTACTTCTGAAAAAATAATCGGGATTTACATCTAATGCCTTACTTAAAAGATTAATTTTGTCGTTGTCGGGTATAACTTCTCCTTTCTCGTAACGATGCAATGCTTGACGAGATAATTGGTTATCCAAGGCATTAGCCAAGTCTTGCAATGAAAAACCTTTCATTAAGCGGGCTGACTTAAAGCGTTCTGAGAAAATTTTTTTTATATCCATTGTTGTTTTAAATTATATTGCAAAGATAATACTTTTAGTTTACAAATCAACAATAATAATATCATTTTTTTACACCATTTTGTTAATTGTAATATAATTATATACTGATAAAATTTTATTTTACTGACAATTTTTTCAAATTTAGTTAAAATATGATAATTTACAATTAATGATTGACAAATTTATATATAAATTATTTTTTGTAACGGAATAAAATGATATTTATGTTTCTGAAGTGTCTGCAAATAGTTGCAGTTAAAATTAATATTCATTTTAGATGAATAAAAGTTTACACTTAGAAATGGTAATCAAAATTTGCCCAATTTCCCGAAGAAATTCGGATATTCATCAATTTCTAATAATTGGGGCTTATTGCTACGAACATAAGGGTTTGGGTTAAAGGCTGGCAACTTTTAGCATCAACTGCCAAATTGAAGTTGAGATTTTAAGTTTATGCAAAATTTTACTCACTTATATAATTTGTGAATTTTTCTAATTCTTCTATTTTTTTCAACACGAAATACAAATAATTTCATTTCCCCGATTTCCTTCTATTATCATCTTTACACAACATCTGGCAGTTTTCAGCTGTTGTTTTTCCACCCTCGTGCCAAGGTGTAATGTGATCGCCTTCCATTTCTTCAATTTCGTAATGTTCGGTGCAAATTGGGCAAATTCCTTTTTGTCGTTCGTAGGCTTCTCGTTTTTGATTGTCAGAAAAAGCTCTAATATTCAAAAACTTTTCTTTGCGAGTTAAAATGTATTCATAAATACCTTTTTTATTAGTTACATCTTCATCTTGCATAAGGTCAGAAATTTGTTGTTCTAACTTGTTTGGGTCGAGTTTTTGGTCTTTAAATTCATTGTATAAAAATCCCCAAGCAATACCTTTCATCTCTTTTCTGTATTTTGGAAAAGTCGCTTTTACCCAACTAATTACAGAACTAAAATAATTCCAAAGTTCAATTGCTGTTGGGTCATTTTGATGCTGAGCCATATAGACTTCAATTTCATCATTATTTATCCATTTTATTGTAGTTTCTAAATAATCTTGCCTAATTGCTGTTCCATTCAAGTAGTTACTACCCAAACCATAAGCAGCACAGCCGTTCTTGCTAAAGTATCTTTTAGCATCTGAAACCCAAGAGCCTGAATAAACTGCATTTCGTAATTCTTGGTCGGTGAGTTTTTCTCCAGCAATATTGATTGTTTTAAACCATTCTAATTTCTCGCTATCTGTTCCGCTACACAAATAAACCATTATTTTGTAGTTCAAAATTTGCTCTTGTTCGTCTTTTTGTAAATTGTGAAAATATCTGTTTTTAAAGGCAAAATCTCCTTCAACAAATTGACTTACTGAAATTGTTCTTTGTTGTCCGTCAATCACTTCAAAATTTCCGTCTTCACGAACTGCCCAATACATTACATTCAATGGAAAATTTTTTGTAACTGTGTCTATTACTGCATCTCGTTGTTTGTCTTTATAGATAAATTCTCGTTGATAAGGAGGACGAATGTCTAATTTTCCACCAAGTCCAACAACTCCATTTTCTTCGTTATCCTGATAACCAGCAACTAAATCACGAACGCTTATCTCTTTGAGTTCTATTTTCATAAGTTTTTATTTTAGCCTTTTTGTTGTATTACTTTCAAGCAACGATTTCATTTGCGTAATAGCAATTTTATTAAGTTCAATAAGTCTTTCGTTTTTTGGTAATCCTTGATTAATAAGCAATGCATTC
>CAZKDV010000054.1:0-16214 GCA_964551645.1 uncultured Bacteroidales bacterium
AAGAGGGTATTCAATTTGCTACTTTGACAGACATTATTACAAAAGCGTGGTCGGATAAAACAACAAAAGAGTATAAAATACTCAAAGGATTAAAAAAAGAAAATCTTCGGGACAATATAACGAACACCGAACTGATTTTAAATATGCTTGCGGAGGCTTCTACCAAAGACATTTCACAAGCGGAAAATCCAGAAACCTTTGAGGAAAGTGCAGAAATTGCTCAACAGGGTGGCAAAATTGCAGGCGATGCAAGAAAGGCATTGGAAGCAAAAATTGGTAAAAAAGTAGTTACATCATTGAACGCAAAAACAGCACTTAAAGGGAAAGACGAACCTAAAGAAATAGACAGGAAAAAAACTAAAGACAAATAAACCCAGCCATAACAAAGTATTGTCAAAAACGATAGAAAACGACATCGCTTAAAGGATTTTTTGTTAAATTTGAAGTCTCAATTTTCGATTGAAAGTAAATATTGAAAAATACCGTCTTTGCCTATTTGTCAAATATTATCTTTTTTATCATAAGCCTAAATTGCTCAAATATTATGAAAAACAAAATGACACTAAGCGGAATCGGACCACGATTGTTTTTGTCAACGCTTCTGTTTGCTGTTTTGCCAATACGGATTAACATTCAAAATCCTAGTTTTCTAACTATGTACTATCTGAATTGCCTTATGATAGTGTTTCAAACTAAATCTCTAATTCCACTAATTCTTAATCAACTTTAGAGTGTGGCTTTTCGCAATTTGTCCACCTTGTAAAATCTCAAGATGCAAAAAATAAAGTCCTTTGGGCAAATTGGCAACTTCTGAAATTTCAAGATAATTAACATTTTCTGAATTAATTTTCAAAACCTTCTGCCCTACTACATTTAACAATAAAACATTTATTTTTTCAATTTTAGTATTGAACTTAATAGAAAATGACTCAATAAATGGATTAGGCAACACTATGGGTTTTATATCTTCGGGAAAAAAATCAGATATGGAAACAGTATCTGCAGGGGGGTAAATTCCTTTATAAAAGCTCAAACCACCACAAAAATTCCCAACTATCATATCAATATAACCATCATTATTAATATCTGCAATAAAAGGAGCCGTAAAAACACCTTCGTCAATTATTCTTTTTTTATTTTCTTTAACCGTAAAAATGGTATCTTTTAATGTAAACTCGCCTTCAAGATTATTGTCAATATCAGAAAAATGTAATAACCAGCCTTTATTTGAGCCTGTAAAAAGTTTTGTTTTCCCATCAATATTGCGATAAAAACAAGGTACACTATGTCCATAATAAGAATAATTTAAATCAGCAGTAGAAACTTGCCCAAGTTTATTTGTAACAAAATCAAATTGTGGATGTATTTTTGAACCATTATTTTGATAATAAACCAAATCACCTGCTCTATTTCCAATAATTAAATCTAATTTTCCGTTATTGTTCAAATCAAATAATTGAGGTGTAGTATATGTTCCTGCATTAATTTGAAAATAATTTGAATCTGCCAAAACTAAATCCATTGATTGTGAATTATTTGATTTATTTTCAAAAAACCATATTTCTCCGTCTTTACTGCCAATAATCATATCAATATCTCCATCGCCGTCAATATCTCCAAAAGTGGGATAAATTGATAATAGTTTATATTGTGAAATGTTTGCAAAATCTTCAGTTATTAATTTGAAAATAGGTTCGGTTGGCGTTCCAATATTTTCATACAAAGCAATGCTTGAAACAAAAGTACTATATAAATAGCCATGTTCGTAGTATGAAGTATCTCTTGTTCCATAATTTGAAATGAATAAATCTAATAATCCATCTCCGTTATAATCGAATAATACTGGATACGCTCCACTACCATGCTCTATCATCATATTTTGCAAAAAGTTATCTTGAACAAACTCTAAATCTAAACTGTCATTGCGACCATTATTAGTGTATAAATAAACACTTTGTTTAGATTCATTAATGTAATGCGAAGGATCAAAAGGCGATGCAATTAGTTCTTTTATTCCGTCATTATTTATATCAATAAATGAAAGTGCAGGCATTGAATATAAGTTTATGCTCTTAGTGTTGTAAGGAAAGTTAGTTTGCTGCGAAACGAAAAAAGCAGAATCTTGGCTCCCACCATTTATTAAAAGTATAATATTTGAAAAATCAATATCTCCGAGTAGCAAATCTTTCAATCCATCACCATTAACATCAATAAAAAGCATGGTAGAACCAACATGCATAATGCTTTTGTTAGACTTAAATACTTGTCCAATTTTATCAAAAGGGCAATAAGCATCTAAAGTTACTTCATTTGAACTTTCACTTTCCATAAAATCTCCCCAACATCTCGTTACCCTATGAAAATCCATAGTGTCAGGATTATTATGCAATTCTATACCCATATTTTTATGCCATTCAACAAACATTCCCAACACTCCAAACGAAAGTATATCAATATCCCCATCGCCATCAATGTCGTCTATAATAGGTATGTCAACATTTGTAAGGAAAATATTTACATAATTATCATATTGCTTTGACTTCAATAAATCAGAATGGAGCTTGAATTTTAGTTTTCCAGTGTCCGCAACATTTTTAAACACCCTGATACCTCCGGTTGTATATGTGAATAAATCAGGTTTTCCATCATTATTAAAATCTGCAAAAATTAACCATTCCGATATATCATTAGGAAATAAGTCAGCATATTCAGGCTGATATTCATAACTAAACTCTCCTTCAATTCCTTTATTAATTAGCGGATGCAATTTATTTCCATGCTGTTCAAATATCAATATATCATCAATTCCGTCTTGATTAATGTCAATAGAGCTTAAATAAATATTATTTATACCACCAAACCAAGCATAAGTCAATTGTTTACCATTCTTATATACTGGAATTTCAAAGTTTCTTTCAAATCCAAAATCGTATAAAGTATGTTGAGAAAAAACAAAACTATTTGTACATAAGTACAGAAATAAAAGACTTGCAACTAATTTGCTTACAATGCACTTCATGTTAATACAATTTTGTTATACCTTTAATAAAATTGCAGGCAAAATATTGTAAAACCAGAACTTTTTTGTTTTTATTCAAAACAAAATCGAATACAGATTATTTCTACAACATCATTCTGGCTTCTTTTTTGAGCAAATCCAGTGCTTTATGTCTTGCTGTTTCTTGCGTTTTAAATACATTTTCAAATATCATTGACGACAATTGAATAGCAGGAGAATCATTTTGCACTTTTGCAGCAGCCGAATTAATCGCACTAATAGTTTCTTCTTTGGCATTTTTAATTGTTTCCCATATTTCAGAAGAAACATATAATTGTTGCGATAAATTATGTTCAAATTCTTGTCTGATTGTTTTTATTAATAGGCTTTGATATTCATAACTAGTAAAACTTTGCGGTGGTATTCGTGGAATTAAATTTTCAAAAGCAATTCGCTCCAACAATAGCACTAATCTCTCATAAGCTTGCAAACGCAAGGGCAAAGACACTTCTTTATTTTTCAAACTAATTTCGTTAGTTCGCTTTTTTTGTTCATTATTTAAAAACAATTTTAAAACGAAATAAACAGTGAAAAATACAATGATTGAAGGTAAAATTATTTTAAGTATTTCAACTAGGTAATTCATAAGGCTATTGTTTTTGCAAATGTAAGTAAATATTCATTATATCAAACTTCTTGAGCAATTCGATAAACAAATAAGAATTTGTTCAACTTCTCGAAATAAGTTGGAGTTTGTTTTGTACAAAAACATTTTTTTGAGTTTTAGCAAATCTAAATTATGGCTTTATTTCTTCTTATTTATCAGTGTTTTTCCGCTTTTTCTGGGTTTTTAAAGTTCATATTTTCAAACACAAATTCGGCTATATCAAGTACTTTATTATTTGCTGCTGTTGAGAAAGTATGCTCGCATCTCGGACAAGAAGTAATTAAACAGTCAGGTTTATTTTTTGTTAGTTCATTATATGCTGCTTGAGTAATTTTATATCGTTGTTCGGCGCTGATTTTAACAGTTGCCAGACTTCCGCCACAGCATAATGACTTGTTTTTTTGTAAATTGATTTTATCACTTTTCCCAATTTCTTTAAGTATTTGCCTTGAATTTTTAAATTCATTTAACCCCCTACCCAACTCACACGGGTCGTGATAAACAAAAGTTTTTTTGCTTTGATTTAGCTGTAATCTATTTGACTTCAACAACATTGTAAGAAATTCAGTATGATGAATTACATGAATGTCTATTTTATACTCCTCTTTAAACATTTTTAAGCAAATTGGACAAGATGTAACTAGAAGTTTTGAGCCTATTGATTGAAATAATTCTGTATTTTTCTGCACCAATTTCATAGCTTCATCTTTAGCACCTGCCAAAAACAATGGTCGCCCACAGCAAATAGTTAATTCTTTATCAATAAAAACATAATTCACCTTACATTCCTTAAGTATTGCTTCAAAAGCGTGTATAGTGCCGGGTCTAAGATGTGTCATACAACCAGCATAATACATCACATTTGGAATATCCTCAGTATTAATTTTGGGAGAATTGTGCAAATAATCAATATCCATAGCCAATTTGGGCATTAATTGATTTCGTTTTAATTGTCTTAAATGACTTATATCAATTCCCACCGGACAATAATAATTACAACGCAAGCACATCAAACAGTTATAGATTGACTCTTCATCATTTCTTTTAAAACGCAAATGTTGTAAATAATAGACAGCTTGCTGACCATTCATTTGAGCATCATTATACATTTGACAAATATCAATGCAGATGCCACAGCTTGAACATGCTTGTATTTCAAAATTTGCAAATCCTTTTATTTCATTTTTATTTTTAATTCCAAACCTGCGTAAAAAAATCAATACTACTTCAGTTGGAATGTGCATATATCTTGAAAAAGGCATGATTGCAAAGAAAGCACCTAAAACAGAAGAATATAGCCACCAAGTCGGGTATTCGATGCTTGTTAACAATCCGGAAGAAAAGCTATTAGCCAAAATATTGCCCGTAGAACCCGTTAAAAAACCACCATTTTGATATAATCCAGAGGTAATGCTTTCTGCTATATAACGCAAAGGAAAAATTAACCATAACAAATATCTCGCAATCTTGTCAACAAGTCTATGATTTGTTGTTTTTTTAAGCCCAAAAACAGATGAATGTAGTTTTTTGAAAACAGCTAATAAAACCGCTATTAGTAACAATAATAAAAATAAATCCATCGAAAAGAAATACAATGTATGTGTTGATACATTAGAAAAATCGTGTTCAAAGTATTTTAAAAATATAGGATCATAAGGTGCATTGAAAGGATATTTTGAAACAAGTTTGGATTCTAATGAACCAACAATTATCATTAAAAACCAAAAAAGTGCAAAAGACATGTGCATAAAGCCAAGAAAAAAATTTATTTTAAATATTTTTCTGTGAAATAAAGATTCGGAAAATACATCGCGTATTGCTTTGAATAAATTCAGACTAAAAATGCCTTTAATAAATTTATATCTGTCTTTAACTTCGAGTTCGTCTAACCATTTGAAATATCTCCATAATAAAATTACAACAAGATAAATCAAACCAATAGTAAAAGGAAGTACAAATGGATCAAAGTTCATTTTCAGAAAACTCCTTTTTTAGAATAAGCATAATGTGTCTAATGTTTACATTTCTTGGACAAATCATAGTGCATTTTCCGCATAGCATACATTTCGAAACATGTTTTTTTGCTTCGTCAATAAGACCACGCCGTAATGAAAGGGACACCATTCTAAAACTAATGTGAGTGTAATCGCCCACTGTACATGTTGAAGCACAAGCACCACAAAAAATACAACATAATATGGAAGGTTCAGTAATTGCAACTTTTTTAAATAATTCTCTATCGGCTACATCTAAGTTGATTTGTCTGTTTTCATTGATAGCAAAACCGAATTTTTTAATTTCCATCTCAAATGTTCATTACAGTTAACTTATTTATTTTGAAGATAAGAATGTATTGCCATTGCAGCTGCATTAGCATCATTAATAGTGTCAAGTATAGTTTTCGGACCACTTATAGTGCCAGCAATAAAAACTCCTTCTGTTTCGGTATAATTCTCCTTAGTTATTGCCTTTTTTGACTTCACAAATCCGTTTTCATTTTTTGATAAGTGAAAGAAATTAAGCAATTTGGCAGTATCCGGAGGAAATACCATTCCTGTCATTAAAACGATGTAATCCAAAGTCATTTTAAGAGGTTTTGAAGTAAGTGTATCCTCAATTCTAATCGTCAATTTATTATCAATTGTTTGGCTTACTTCTGACAGCCTCGCTCTAATAAAGTGAATTTTGTATTTTTCTTGAGCATCTTTATACAGTTCTTCAAAATGATTTCCATACATTCGTAAATCCATGTAAAAACAATAAACTTCTGAATTTGGAAATAATAATTTGATTTCTATTGCTTGTTTTACTGCGGTTGCACAACAAACTCTCGAACAATAAATATTTCCTGACTTAGCATCTCGAGAACCAACACAGTGCATAAATCCAAATACTTTTTGTTCGTATGATACTTGTGTCCATTGTGTGTGAAATAAGCTTTCTAAATCAACATTTGTTATTACATTGTTATATATTCCATAGCCGTATTCTTCTTTTCGGCGAGCATCAAATGGTTCGAAGCCACTTGCTAAAAGTATAGAATCGGCAATTAAATGCTGGTTTTTAGTGGTTATAAGCTCATATTTTGTATTGCTCCGATTAATATGAGTTATTTCTGAATTTGTATGAATTTTAAAGGATTCAGGCAGAATTCCTTTTTCAATATCTTCAATAATTTCTTTTGCTTCGGTTAAATATGGAAAAGTTTTTTTCCAATTAGCAACATGTCCACCAATTTTATCTTTTTTTTCGACTAAATCTACCGAATATCCCAAATTCATAAGGCAAACAGACGCTTTTATCCCTGCAATTCCTCCACCAACAACAACAATATTTTTCTTTTTCATACAAATTAAAGTCTAAATAATGTTATATTTTCAAAAAATTAGGCTGTTTAGGTTTATTCAAAATTATTTTATCTCCAACTTTATACTTGTCATCAGCTTTGTACTGATAGCCCATTTTTTTCAACAATGGCTCAACGCTTACTTGGTGCATTTGCAAGCCAAGTTCCCACGGATTATACCCCATAACCAATCCGGCTAATTCTTCGTAAGTTAAAGCAGGAATACCATATCCATCTTCGCCATATACTTTTCCTTCCATTTCTGAAATAACATATTGTCCCCTATCTAAGAAATAAGGACAACCCGGGCAATTAGTAACAATTAAGTCTGGTTCATAAGGCTCCATTGAATCTAATTTCTTTTTTGTGCAAGCAATAGAATAACCTCTATTTGCCTTTATTAGGTACTGTCTAAAGCCAAAACCGCAACAAGCACGGCGTTCGGGATAATCAACAACTTCGCCGCCCCAGGCTTCAATCATGCCCACTAAAACATGTGGAAATTCGGCACCTCCAATTCCTTTTTTAGGAAACATTTTAGCATAATGACAACCGATATGTTCAACACAACGAAGTGGTTTTCCTGTTTTAGCATTAATTAATCTATATTTTGCTTTTTCAAGTATTTCATGTCGAAACAAATGAATTATATCACTTGGATGAATTAAAAACTCTGGTTTTTCAAATTCTCTACCTGTTGCTTCTCTCAAATGTTTTCTGATTTTCTCTTCTAATTCAGGAAACTTATTCCATGTTTCAAGTATTTCAGTATAAACACCAAAAGAAGTAATACAAGAAGGAACAAAATGCTTGTATCCTGAATTACTCATTAATGCAAATTGTCTTGCAACAATGGTCATAGTTGTTTCCAAAGGCACAACATCACTATGATATGCAATGCCACTACAAGTAGTGTGAGAAGCTTCGTCTTTAATGTTTTTTTTCAATTCATCTTGCAAAATTCTAATAAATGTTGTTTCTGAACCTGGCCAAAAGGTTTGACGAATACAACTTCTTGCGTAATAATAATCATTTTTAGGAATTTCTTTTTGATATTGCTCCCAAATTCGTTCTCTTCCAGATAATTCCATATCTTATTTATATTTTGAATTAAATTCGTAAACATGCCTAGCATATTCACAATCCATAGTTTCATCAAATTGCATATTCATTTTTTCTGCTTGTTTTTTTGACAAGTTTTCAATTAAACGAAAACGCTCCGTACAACCTGTTACATCATAAATTTTTTGCAATTCATCTAAATCCTCTTGAGGTATTTTACGCATAGCACCATTTCCTTCTTTCATATAGTTAGCACCTTGTTTTTCAAACACTTCTTCAGCATTATCCAACACCCACTCCCAATTTGGACCTTGTTCAGGAAACATTTCGATATTTAAATAATCTGATACAATGCAATAACCCTCTTGAACAATCCAATCACCAACTGTTCTTTTTATAGCAAGTTGCTGTCTTCCTTTTTCGGATTCGATAAACAAACCCGTATCTTGTGATAATGCTCTAAGTGCTTCAACAAGCAAACCGGGAACATTATCCTTTGGACATCGAGTTTTGCATGACATACACTCTCCACAATACCAAATGTAATCACTTGTAAGTAGTGAATGTAGAATTTTTTCATCTTTTCGTTGGACTAATTGAACAAGTTCTCTCGGCTCATAATCATAAAAAGAAGCTGCCGGACAAATAGCAGTACAAGTTCCACAATCAATGCAAGCATGAAGTCCTTCTTTGACTCTAACATCATTAAAAAGACGTTCTACTAAATTTGACATTTTTAATATATTTTTTGTCTTTAATTACAATACAAAATAAATGATAATTTGGGGAATATAAAAGGATTGTTGGAAAATAATTTATTTGACCCTTAAAAACATACAATTTTTCACAATCTAATTAAAACTGCAAAAAGCAAGTTAAAAACCCTTTATTTGACTATAATATGGCAATTTGTAAAAATTGCTTTTGCATATTTTTTTGTTGTACATTTGCAATTCAAAATGGCGATTCTGCGGCTTCGTCTCCTCATGACCTTATAATAACATTTATAGGGTCATTGGTTTTTAAAGAGTATCCTTGTTTAATTTTATTTATAAAGATTAGTCTAATATTCCTAATTTTTACGCTTTTTTTTACAGACGCTTTATTCAACTTAAATATTCATACTTTTGTTAAAAAAAAGCTATGTTACCTATATTAAACAGCAAACAAATAAAACTTGCAGATAAATATACCATAGAGCATGAACCAATAACTTCAATTGATTTAATGGAAAGGGCATCCGTAAAATGTGTAGAATGGTTGAAAAAACATTATTCTTTAAAGCAAAAATTCACTATTATTTGTGCTCAAGGAAATAATGGTGGAGATGGATTGGCAATTGCCAGAATGTTACATTTTGCAGGCTATAATGTTTGTGTTTTTGTTTTACAAGCTAATACAAAAGGTTCTGATGATTTTGAAATAAACTTGAATAGATTGCAAAATCTATTAGAAGTTACATATTTACATGAAGATAAAAATGAGATTAATATCTCTGAAGACTCTATTGTAATTGATGCAATATTTGGAATTGGTCTCAACAAACCAATTACAAACTGGATAGCAAATGTTGTTCAACAAATCAATAAACTTAACAATACTGTGATTTCAATTGATATGCCAAGTGGTTTATTTGCAGATAAAACCTCTCACAATAATAAAAATGTAATAAAATCACACTTTACACTTAGCTTTGAGTATCCTAAACTTGCATTTATGTTTCCTGAAAATCAAAAATATATGTATGATTTTACAATACTTCCAATAGGTTTATCAAATAGCTTTATTAATCAAATTGATGTCAAAACATATTTTGTTAGTTCACAGTATATTTCAAGAGTATTAAAAAAAAGAAATAAATTTTCGCATAAAGGGATTTATGGTCATAGTTGCATTATAGCAGGAAGTAAAGGAAAAATAGGCGCAGCAGTTTTAGCCGCAAAGTCTTGTATCAGAAGTGGCACAGGCTTGCTTACTATACATTCTCCTGAATGTGGCGTCAATATTTTGCAAACTTCGGTACCAGAAGCAATGCTCAGTATTGACAAAACAAGCGATGACGTGTCTTTAGTACATCAAATTGAAAAATATACTGCTATTGGAGTTGGTCCTGGTATTGGCATAAGCAAAAACACTACTAATATGCTAAAAACGCTCATTCAAAACTACCACGCTCCTCTTGTGATTGATGCTGATGCTTTAAATATTTTAAACGAAAATAAAACTTTTTTAGACTTTTTACCTAAAAACAGCATATTAACTCCACATCTTAAAGAATTTGAAAGATTGTTTGGAACAAGCAGTAATTACTTTGAGCGACTTGAGCTTCAAAAACAAGTTTCAATTAAGTATCAAGTTTTTATTATTTTAAAGGGTGCACATACTTGCATCACAAGCCCCGAAGGATTTACATTTTTCAATAGTACGGGCAATCCTGGAATGTCAACAGGCGGCAGTGGCGATGTCTTAACAGGTGTAATTACTGCTCTTTTAGCACAACAATATAGTTCATTAGAAGCATGCTTGATTGGCGTTTTTATGCACGGTTTATCCGGAGATCTTGCTGTTAATGAATTAGGCGAACAAAGTTTATGTGCCAGTGATATTATTGATTTTTTACCAAAAGCATTTATGAGAATAACTAAGTGAAAATTTATTTTTTTCTATTTTCTAATTCAATAAAAGTGCTATCAGAATAGATGAAAATAAGTTTTTCTAAAAAAGGCTCTATTTTGTTATTAGATGTATTTTCAGAATGTGTTTTTTCATTGACTTCTTCTGGTTTATTTTGATTATTTATTTCTGAGCTAATTTCAATATCTGCTTTTTTCTCAGCAAATTCAGTATCTTCTGTATTTTCGTCTAAATAATCAGTATTATCGGGAGATTCAATGTTATTTATTGGTATTGAATGTGCTTCACTATTAGCTTCAATTTTAGTTTCATCTCTTGTATCATCATTAATTTCATTCTTGGGGAGTTCATCAAATAATTCTCCGTGAAAATGATTTTGTTTTGTTTGTTCAAGAATTGATTCGTTTTTTTCTTCAATTTTTATTTCTAAGTTTTTTTGAATTTTATCTTGTTCTTCAACACCAATCTTGTGCATATTTCCTTTGCCTGTAATTAACCAATCCAAGCTAATATCTGGAAATGTTTCTATTACTTTTAGAATAAAATCAAGACTTGGTTTATTACGACCACTAATGATATGTGAAATATTTGATGGCTGAACGCCTATCATTTCAGCAAATTTTGATGCTGTTACATCTTTAACATCAAGCAACTTAGCAATTCTATTATTCATACAATAATTTTTTACAAAAGTAACTCTTATTTTAATTACATTTGTAATTATTTTGTTTTTTATTGTATTTTACTTTTGTAATTTTATATTTACATAAGTAACAAGAAATTAATTAACTTTATATAATTCTTGTTAAATTGTTGTATATTAGTATGTTAATTTAAAATCATTTATTGAATTTATTATTGTACAGGTGTAATTGATTATATGAATTAAATAGATTATATAAAGCTAATTAAAATACTCATTTATAGCATATTATATATTATAATTTATTACCTTATATTTACGCAAGTAAACCTCATCTGTATTCTAAAAATCTAATTTACAAATGTAAATCCAATAAAATAAATCTAAAAATCTATTTTGGAATGTTTTTATCAAATATTAAATGTACTTTTGCAATAGAAAAATTATCTCTTTATATTTTATATATAATTGATATAAAAGAAATTAACTATTCAATTTTTACACTTGTAATATAAATTTTTATGTATTTAACTCTCTTAGAAGCGGATAAAATCATTTCCGAAATTTTTTTTCAAATCGGTTGCACAGAAAATGAGTCTAAAATTATTTCAAATGTCTTATTATCCGCAGAAAAAAGAGGTATTCCTTCTCATGGAATTATCAGAATAAAAGACTATCTCGGATTGTGGGAAAAGAAAAGGATTAAAATAAATCCACAGATTGAAGTAATTAAAGAAACACCCACCACCCTACTTATTGATGGCGACAATGGTATAGGAATATTAGTTGCTGAAAAAGCTATGCGTTTAGTCATTGAAAAAGCAAAGCTATCTTATACTGCTTGGGCAGCCGTAAGAAATTCTAATCATTATGGCATAGCCGGATATTATTCAATGCTTGCATTAGAGCATGATATGATTGGGATAAGTATGACTAATGCAAATCCATTAGTTGCTCCTACTTTTAGTATAGACAGAATGCTTGGCACTAACCCTATTGCGATTGCAATCCCAACAAATAATGAAGAACCTTTTGTTGCCGACTTTGCCACTACCCCAATTGCCAGAGGAAAACTTGAAATACTTGAAAAAACTAATCAATCAATTGATTATGGGTTTGTTCAAGATAAATATGGCAATCCTTCTAACGATCCTGGCATATTAAAACATGGTGGTGCTATTTTACCGCTTGGAGGTGAACATGCTAGTCATAAAGGTTATTGCATGAGTGCACTTGTTGATATTTTTTCAGCTGTATTATCAGGAGCTAATTTTGGACCATTTGTTCCACCTCAAGTTGCTTATCTTGAACCAAAGTCAGAACAAGTTGGAAAAGGCTTAGGGCATTTTTTTGGGGCAATGCGAGTTGACTCATTTTTGACTACAGACGAATTTAAAAACAATATGGACTTATGGATACAAACATTCAAAAATGCAAAAACGAGCAAAGAAAATTGCAATGTTAGAATTCCCGGAGAACAAGAAAAAAGGTCAGAACAAGAAGCCGAAATTAAAGGTATTAATGTGAACGAACAAATAATCTCTGAATTATCAGACACACTTAAACGATTGTCAATACCAATCATGTTTTAAGACTGTCATTTTGTCTATCGTATTGACATGGCAAACTTTTTGTTAAAACAAGTCCACATGTTATAATACATTAATATATATTATATTATGAAAAAAAATAAAGAAACTAAAAAGGACAAGAATATTGAAGTTGATGAAATTCAAGCAAACCAAACCAACGAAATAAATGACATTGAAAACACTCAAGAAAATGAAAATAAAGAACAAGAAAAAGAGTGTTGTCAGGAAGAAAAACAAGCATTAAATGACAAATATCTTCGTTTATTTGCTGAATATGAAAATTTTCGTAAAAGGACATTAAAGGAAAAAGAGGAGTTATATAAAACAGCATCAATTAAAGTTATAAACGCCTTATTACCAATCATTGACGATTTTGACAGAGCAGTTGAAATGATTAAAAAAACTGAAGATATAAACAACATTAAAGAAGGCATGGAAATAGTTTACAAAAAATTTAATACTGTTTTATCACAACAAGGGGTATCTCAAATAGAAACTATTGGGCAAAAATTTGACACAGACTTTCATGAAGCATTTTCGCTTGTTGAAGTAAGCAAAGATAAAAAAGACACAGTAATTGAAGAAATTGAGAAAGGATATCTATTAAATGGACAAGTAATACGCTATGCTAAAGTAGTGGTAGGTAAATAATTAAAACATAAAACAAAGTGGCAAAACGAGATTATTACGAAGTACTTGGCGTAAATAAAAGTGCAACAGAAGAAGAATTAAAAAAAGCATATAGACAATTAGCATTGAAATATCATCCTGATAGAAATCCTGATGATAAAGAAGCTGAAGATAAGTTTAAAGAAGCTGCAGAAGCTTATGAGGTACTTAGCAATTCTGAAAAGCGTCAAAGATATGACCAATTCGGACATTCTGGCGTGGGAAATGGACATAGCGGATTTGGTGGTGGCGGTATGACTATGGAGGATATTTTCACAAACTTTGGAGATATATTTGGTGGCTTTGGTGGTTTTGAAAATATTTTTAGTGGCTTTGGCGGTCGAAGTGGAACAACAAGAAGAACACAAAGAGGTTCTAATTTGAGGATAAAAGTAAAACTCACTCTTGAAGAAATAGCAAAAGGAACAGAAAAGAAAATAAAGGTAAATAAACAAGTAGTTTGCAATACTTGTAATGGTTCAGGAGCAGCAGGCAGTGATGCGGTACATACATGTCAAACATGTAACGGACGAGGACAAGTTACAAGAGTTACCCAAACATTTCTTGGACACATGCAAACTTCTTCTATTTGCCCTACTTGCAACGGAGAAGGCGAAGTTATCACTAAAAAATGTTCAAGTTGCTATGGAAATGGAACAATAAAAGGCGAAGAAGTGATTACAGTTAAAATTCCAGCTGGTGTGCTTGAAGGCATTCAATTATCTATGAGTGGAAAAGGAAATGCAGCACCAAGAGGTGGAATACCCGGCGACTTAATAGTTGCTATTGAAGAAATCCCTCATGAACATTTTGTTAGAGATGAGTTAAATATTTACTTTGAACATTATTTGTCATTTGCTGAAGCAGTACAAGGAACAACTATAGAAGTGCCTACTATTGACGGCAAAGCAAGAGTGAAAGTACCAGCAGGAACACAAGCAGGTAAATTATTTAGATTAAAAGGCAAGGGAATTCCGATGCTTAATCGTTCAGGAATAGTTGGAGATGAGTTAATATTTATTAATATTTTTGTCCCTGAAAAACTATCGCAAGAAGAAAAAGAAGTAATCAGCAAAATTAATGAAATGAGCGGCTTTAAGCCTGATAATAAAAAAAGAGATAAAAATTTCTTCGAACGAATGAAAGAATTTTTTGCCAGATAATTCTTCCTAACTATAACAACAAGATGATAATACATGTATTTTTTTGAAGCAAATAATATTGTCAAAGCATACGAAAACCACTTAGCTTTAAACGATGTTACATTAAAAGTAAAGCAAGCTAGCATATTTGGTCTTTTAGGACCAAATGGAGCAGGCAAAACTACTATGATTCGCATTATCAATCAGATTATTGCACCCGACAAAGGACATGTGCTTTGGGACGGAAAGCCTTTAACTCAAAAATATACGCAAAATATTGGATATTTACCTGAAGAAAGAGGTTTGTACAAGAAAATGAAAGTGTATGAACATGGCATCTATTTGGCAAGATTAAAAGGTTTATCAAAACATGAAGCTGAAAAACGATTGAATTATTGGTTCAAAAAGTTTGATATTAGCAATTGGAAAAATAAGAAAATTGAAGAATTATCAAAAGGAATGCAGCAAAAAGTTCAATTTATTTTAACCGTCATTCATGAACCTAAAATGTTGATTTTAGATGAGCCTTTTAGTGGCTTCGACCCTATCAATACTGAAATAATCAAACAAAATATTTTAGAATATAAAAGTAAAGGAACATCAATCATATTATCAACTCACAATATGGCTTCAGTTGAAGAGCTTTGCGATGATATGATGTTATTAAACAAGTCTAAAGCTATTTTGGAAGGAAATGTAGAAGAGATCAAAAATAAATTTAAAAATAACATTGTAGAAATTCACATATCAGAATGTAAAGTTGATCTACAGAAAATTTTACCTTCGGAGTTTAAATTATTATCGCATGATGAAAGTTCTGGTATTTCTAAAATTCAAATTCAATATCCACTAAGTGCAAGTCCAAATGATGTGTTAAATATTATTTTGCCTCATTGCAATGTACACACTTTTTTTGAAATAATTCCTTCATTGAATGATATTTTCATTCAACAAGTTCAAGCAAGTTCTAACATATAAAAAACCATTGAACTAATGAATAAAATACTAATCATAATAGCAAGAGAATATCTTAGTCGTGTTAAAAAGAAATCTTTTTTAATAATGACTATACTCGGACCTATTCTTTTAGCATCTGTTGTTATCGTTCCCGTTTATCTTGCTAAGGTTTCCAACGAATCTAAGACAATTGGAGTAGTTGATGAAACAGGTTTGTTTTTTGAAACTTTTACTAAATCATCAACGCAAAATTTGACATATATACCAATATTTGAAAATATTATTACAGCAAGAGATAATTTTGATAATAAAAATTTACATGCTTTGCTATATGTCCCACAAAATGCCATTAGCGCACCTTCAACGATAAAGTTGTTTGCAAAAAAACAAATTAGTGCAAACCTTGTCGCCGTTATTAACAATATTTTACAAAAAGAAATTGAAAGTCATAAACTTGCAGTAAGTGGTATTGACAAAGCGGTATTGGTTGATATTCAAACTCCA
>CAZKDV010000055.1:0-3119 GCA_964551645.1 uncultured Bacteroidales bacterium
TGATGTGATTTTATCCATCACAGGATATACCGGTTCAGGAGGCTGTGAAATTTATCTTGACAATAAAAATGCAGATACAATTTGGAATGCTATTTTTGAGGCAGGAAAAGAATTTGACATAAAACCAATTGGTTTGGGTGCTCGTGATACATTGCGACTTGAAATGGGTTTTTGTTTGTACGGAAATGATATAAATGAAAAAACTTCACCTATTGAAGCAGGCTTAGCTTGGATTACTAAATTCAATAAAGATAGTTCTTTTATCAATGCAGCTGCTTTACTTGAACAAAAAGAAAACGGAGTAACAAAGCAATTAAGAGGTTTCGAAATGATAGATAGAGCAATTCCTAGACAGCATTATGAAATAAAAGATGCTAATGGAAACCTTATTGGTGAAGTTACATCTGGAACACAAGGTCCTGCCGTAAAAAAAGCAATAGGTATGGGATATGTTGATAAAGGACATGCTAAGATAGGAAACGAAATATATATTGATGTCAGAGGTAAATTAAATAAAGCTGTAATTGTAAAATTGCCTTTTTATAAGCAAGTCTAAAACAAAAATTGCAAGAAATTCTTTGAATGGAACCGTCCAAATTAATTAAATCAATTTGTGTCTTTTGCGGATGTAGCAAAGGAAATAATAGAATCTATTCTGATGTTGTTACTGATTATATTAAATTAATTGTTAAACAAGGTGTCAAAGTTGTTTATGGCGGTGGAAATATTGGTATAATGGGCGTTGTTGCTCAGGCAGTTAAAGATAATAATGGATATATAATTGGAGTTGCTCCTTCGTTTCTTGAAGAAAAAGAAGTTGTACACAAACAATTAGACCAATTATTGATAGTTAAGGATATGTTCGAGCGAAAACAGAAACTCATGGAATTATCTGATGCTTTTGTTGTACTGCCGGGAGGAATAGGTACTTTAGATGAGTTTTTTGAAGTTTTTACAGCTCTTCAACTTGAAGTAATTAATAAGCCAATTGCGATTTTGAATACAAATGGCTATTACAATAATTTAGTTTTAATGCTACAAAATATGGTTGAAGCGAAATTTTTACATAAAGAACACTTTGAAAACTTAATTATCGAAGATTCGCCTAAAATATTGCACGAAAAACTAATGAAGCATCAAACTGTTTCACTTGAGAAATGGATTTCGGAATTAAGAAATAAACAACATTTTTAAAAAAATGCTAATATTTGGTATTACCGGAACATTGGGTGCCGGTAAAGGAACTGTCGTAGATTATTTAGTTAAAACAAAAGGTTTTACTCACTTTTCGGTTAGAAATTTCCTACTTGAAGAAATTAACAAACAAGGTTTGACTGAAAATAGAGACAGTATGGTAATTGTTGCAAATAAATTGAGAGAAAAATACGGAAGTTCATATATTGTTGACGAGCTATTTAAACGAGCAAAAGCGCAAAATAAAAATGCAATAATAGAAAGCATTAGAAATGTTGGCGAAGTGGAGAGTTTGAGACAGTCAAAACAATTTTACTTAATTGCTGTTGATGCAATACAAAAATTGCGATATGAGCGAATCCTTATAAGAAACTCAGAAACAGATAGAATTTCTTTTGAAGAGTTTATTTCTAATGAAAATCGTGAAATGAAATCCGATAATCCTTCAGCACAAAACATTCAGGCATGTATTGATATGTCAGATGCTATTTTTTTTAATAATGGCACTATTGAAGATTTACATATTCAAGTTGAAAATTACCTATCACAAATAGAAAAGCAAAATGACTAATACAAATCAGCGTCCAAGTTGGGATGAATATTTTATGGAAATTGCTAATGCTGTAGCAAACAGAGCAACATGCGATAGGGGTAGAAGCGGGTGCGTTGTTGTTAAAAATAAACAAATTCTTGTAACTGGATATGTCGGTTCTCCACGAGGTTTGCCACATTGTGATGAGGTTGGACATCAACTTAAAAAATTAATTCATGAAGATGGGCATGTTACAACACATTGCGTTCGCACTGTTCACGCTGAGCAAAATGCTATTGCACAAGCAGCTCGCATAGGTATTTCACTTGTCGATTCTACATTGTATTGCCGTATGACACCTTGTCGAACTTGTGCTATGTTGATTATCAATTGTGGAATTATTCGCGTAGTTTGTGAAAAAAAATATCATGATGGAGCTGAAAGTGAGCAAATGTTTGCAACTGCCGGAGTGCAAATTGACTACTTTGAAGATGAAGTTATGAAATATGAGAATCAATAACTTTTTGTTGTTCTTTTTTCAAAAATATTTATTGACAAATTCATTAAGTAAATGTTTTTTACTTCTTTTTTTACTTTATTCAAATGTTTCCGCTCAGAATCCAATTAAATTAGACTATTTGTGCAAACTTCCTAATGTTTTGAATGAAAACTCAGGGATTTTAATTGATTTAGATGGAAATGTCTGGATGCACAATGATAGTGGCAATAAGCCAGAGATATATCAGATTGATGAAAATTGTCAGATAGTTAGGACAATTAGAGTTGTTGGAGCAGAAAATATTGACTGGGAAGATATAACATCAGACAGAAAGGGTAGGGTGTTTATTGGAGATTTTGGGAATAATCTCAATGATAGAGAAAATTTAGCCATTTATATCATTCCCGATCCTTCTTTGGCAGATAGCAATGAAATAATTGCAGATAAAATTCTATTTACTTATTCTGACCAAAATGATTATCCTCCAGTTATATCGGAAAGGAATTTTGATATGGAAGCATTTTTTTGGTATAAGGACTCGCTTTATCTATTTTCAAAAAACAGAACCGACCCATTTGATGGATATACAAAACTATATGTTTTGCCCGATAAAGCAGGTCAATATGTTGCTAATTTCAAAGATAGCCTTTTTTTAGCTTGTGGCAATATGGAGTTAAATTGGATTACAGCAGTAGATATTTCACAAGACGATTCGAAAATTGCACTGCTTTCAAGTAATAAAATGTGGATATTGTCCGATTTTCAAAATGATACCTTTTTCAAAGGTACAATTACTGAATTTCTATTTTCTACAATGACGCAAAAAGAGGGATTAGCATTTATTGATAACGATAGATTATTAATTTCTGACGAAAGAAATTTTAATATAGGTGG
>CAZKDV010000055.1:3219-15940 GCA_964551645.1 uncultured Bacteroidales bacterium
AAAATATATGAAATCAAAAATCAACTCAACAGCTTTACTATTCTCTGTAGCAATAATTATTGCTGCTATTTTTCTTGCAAATGCCTATAAAAATAGAGGTAAAACCGATAGTGTTATTTCGGTTACAGGTTTAGGTGAACAAGAATTTACTTCAGATTTAATTGTTTGGGAAGGTAGCTTTTCTCAGCAAAATATAAATATAAAAGAGGCTTATGCAGATTTGGAAAAAGACAGAAAAATTGTAGAAGACTATTTGGTAACAAATGGTATCTCTGTTAATGAAGTTGTTTTTAGTTCAGTTCATTCATATAAACAAAGTAAGTCAAAATATTCAGCAGATGGAAGATATATAGGGGAGGATTTTGTTGGTTATGAGCTTACGCAGAGTATTCAGATATCCTCAAAAGAAGTTGAAAAAGTTGAAAAATTATCTCGTTCTATAACAGAATTATTAAATAAGGGAATACGGTTTTACTCTGATCCACCAAGATATTATTATACCAAACTTTCAGATTTAAAATTGGAGCTTATTTCAAAAGCTACTGAAGATGCAAGATTGCGTGCTGAAATGATTGCACAACAATCGGGTTCAAAAATCGGCAAACTTAAATATGCACAAATGGGCGTTTTTCAAATAACTGCTGTTAATTCAAACGAAGAATTTTCTTGGGGTGGAACATTTAATACCGCTTCCAAAGATAAAACGGCATCAATTACTATGAAGTTGACATATATTATCAAATAAAGTTTTTTGAGATATATGCACAATTTAACATTGCGATTAAGTTGTAGCTTCTCCCATCGTTTTTTTTGATACCTTTGCAAAAATCAATGTACTATAATTATGTTTAAAAAAGTAACTATTCTAAGCATGTCAATTATTATAATTATGACTTTTTCTTGCGGAAAAAAAACTAACAATCAAAATCCATTTTTTGAAGAATTTTCAACTACTTTTGGAGTACCTCCATTTGATTTGATAAAAAACGAACATTATGTTCCAGCTTTTGAAGAAGGGATGAAAAGACATGAAGAAGAAATTCAAGCAATTATTGAGAATACTGATAAACCGACATTTGAAAATACTATTGTAGCTTATGATAATTCGGGCGAAATGTTAGATAGAGTAGCAGGCGTTTTCTATAATTTAACATCTTCAAGCACCAGCCCTGAACTTCAAGAAATTGCCAAAGAAATTGCTCCAAAAATTTCATCTCATTATGACGAAATTTCGATGAATGAGGATTTGTTTCTACGAATTAAAAGTGTTTATGAAAACAAAGATAATTTTAATTTGAATACAGAGCAAAACATGTTGCTTGATTTAATGTATAAGTCTTTTGTTAGAAATGGAGCTTTGTTAGGTGCAGATGATAAAGAAAAATTAAAAAGCATCAATCAAGAATTATCATTATTAACACTGAAATTTGGGGATAATCTTTTGGCAGAAAACAACAATTATAAACTTGTTATTGATAAAAAAGAAGATTTATCAGGTTTGCCAGAAGCTGTTATTGAAGAAGCTGCTGAAACCGCTAAGTTGAATGAAATGGAAGGCAAGTGGGTGTTTACACTTCATAATCCAAGTGTAATGCCTTTTTTGCAATATGCAGATAATAGAGAATTACGCAAACAAATACACCAAGCATATATTAATCGTGGAAACAACAATAACGATAATGACAATAAAGAGGTAATTAAAAAAATTGTCGAATTAAGAATACAAAGAGCAAAATTGCTTGGATATAAATCTCATGCAGAATATGTTTTAGAGATGAATATGGCTGAAAACATTGAAAATGTATTTAATCTGTTAGATCAATTGTGGAAGCCATCACTAAGAAGAGCAAATGATGAATTGAATGCTTATACAAAAATAGCCATAAGCGAAGGTAATAATGAGCCAATTCAAGCATGGGATTGGAGATATTATGCCGAGAAGCATCGCAAAGATAAGTATGAACTTGATGAAGAAGAGTTGAAATCGTACTTTAGTTTAAATGCTGTGCGAGAAGGGATTTTCTATTTGTGCAAGACTCTTTTTGATATCCAATTTGTACCACAGCCTAAACTCCCAGCATATCACGAGGAAGCTGTTGCTTATGAGGTAAAAACCAATAAAAATGAACATATTGGAGTTTTATACATGGATTTTCATCCAAGAGAATCAAAGCGAAGTGGTGCTTGGTATAGCAATTATAGAGAGCAAAGTGTAAAAAATGGTGAGTTTATTGCTCCCATAGCGGGCATAGTTTGCAATTTTACAAAGCCTACATCTAATCAGCCTTCTTTGCTTTCATTAGATGAAGTTCGAACATTTTTCCATGAGTTTGGACATGCTTTACATGGTTTGTTAACCAAGGGGACTTATTCAAGCATAACAGGGACATCAGTGCCTAGGGATTTTGTTGAATTACCTTCTCAATTATTAGAACATTGGGCTACTGAGCCAGAAATGTTAAAACAATATGCAAAGCATTACAAAACAAATGAAGTAATGCCAGACGAATTGATAGAAAAAATTCAAAATAGTGCTTATTTTGATCAAGGATTTATTACAACTGAATTTTTAGCATCAGCCTATCTTGATATGTGTTATCATAATATGTCTGACATTACAGAACTTAATTTAATTGATGATCCTATTGCATTTGAAAACTCAATGTTGAAAAAGTTAGGATTAATGCCAGAAATATATGCACGACACAGAAGCACTTATTTTTCTCATGTGTTTAGTGGCGGATATTCAGCTGGTTATTATAGTTATATATGGAGTGCTTTATTAGATAATGATGCATTTATGGCATTCAAGGAAAACGGTATCTTTGATAAAACAACAGCTGATTTGTATAGAACAAATATTTTAGAAAAAGGACATAGCGATAATCCGTCAAATTTGTATAGAGCCTTTCGTGGCAAAGATCCAGAAATAGATGCTCTATTAATAAAACGCGGATTGAAATAAGTTTTTTTATGAAAAAGAAAAATAAATTACCAATACTCAAAAAACTAAGAAAAAATTTATAACTTTGCAAAAGTTAAAAAGTAAGTACTAATTTAAAACAAAACTGTAATGAAAAGAAATGTAATTATTATCGGTGCAGCCGGTAGAGATTTCCACAATTTTAACACATTTTTCAGAGGAAATTCAAATTACAATGTCGTAGCTTTTACAGCTGCTCAAATTCCCGACATTGACGGTCGCAAGTATCCCGCAGAACTTGCAGGTGAATTATATCCTGAAGGAATCCCAATTTACGCTGAGGAGGAACTTCCTAATTTGATTAAAAAATTTAATGTTCATGACTGTGTTTTCTCATATAGTGATATTCATTATATTGACATTATGCAACTTAGCTCAGTTGTAAACGCTGCTGGTGCTAATTTCATGTTGTTAGGTCCAAATGAAACATCTATTAAATCCACAAAACCAGTAATTGCTGTTTGTGCTACTCGTACAGGATGCGGTAAAAGTCAAACATCTCGTCGTTTGATAGAAATTTTAATGGAACAAGGCTTAAAAGTAGTTGCTATTCGTCACCCAATGCCTTATGGAGATTTGGTTGCTCAAAAAGTACAAAGATTTGCTACAATTGAAGACTTAGCTAAACACAAATGTACAATTGAAGAAATGGAAGAGTACGAACCACATGTTGCTCGTGGCAATGTCGTTTATTCAGGTGTTGACTATGAAGCTATTCTTCGTGCAGCTGAAAATGATCCTGACGGATGTGATGTTGTTATATGGGACGGTGGTAATAATGACTTTTCTTTCTTTGAAACAGACTTATTTGTAAGTGTTGCTGACCCATTAAGACCTGGACATGAAGTTAGTTATTATCCTGGTGAAGTAGTAGCTCGTTTGGCAGATGTTGTTGTTTTAAACAAAATAGATTCAGCATCTTTAGATGATATTAATATAGTTAGAGGAAACATACAAGCAATTAATCCAAAAGCAGTTATTGTTGATGCTGCTTCTCCTCTTTCAGTAGATAAACCAGAACTTATTAAAGGTAAAAAAGTGTTAGTTGTTGAAGATGGTCCAACATTAACTCATGGCGAAATGAACTTGGGTGCAGGTGCTGTTGCAGCACAAAAACACGGAGCTGAATTATTTGTAGATCCAAGACCTTATGCAGTAGGTAAAATTAAAGAAACTTATGAAGTATATCCACATCTTGGAACAATTCTTCCTGCAATGGGCTATGGTGAGCAACAAATTAAAGATCTTGAAGCAACAATTAACAATACTCCATGCGATGCTGTTGTTATTGCAACTCCTATTGATTTAAGTCGTATTGTTAAAATTAATAAACCTACAGTAAAAGTAGGTTACGAATTGCAAGAGATAGGTTCTCCAAATTTAGAAGATGTTTTAGACGACTTTATAGCAAAACACAACCTAAAAAAATAATTACAAAGAAAGCGACTAATTTTAGTCGCTTTTTTTATTTTTGTCAACTAAAAATAATTATAATGAAAAGTTTAGTATCAATTAATGATTACACCAAAGAAGAATATGAATATCTGTTGGATTTGGCAGCCGAATTTGAATTAACTCCAAATCAAGAATTACTCAAAGGTAAAGTTGTTGCAGTTTTATTTTTTGAACCTTCAACTAGAACAAGATTAAGTTTTGAAACTGCTATTCAACGACTAGGTGGTAAAGTGATTGGCTTTGCAGATAGTGATAATATTAGTGTTAAAAAAGGCGAATCACTTAAAGATACTATTAAAACTGTTGCACAATATGCCGATCTTATTGTCATGAGACATCCTGTTGAGGGTAGTGTTAGGTTTGCAAGTGAAATTTCTCAAGTTCCTATTATAAATGCTGGAGATGGAGCAAATCAACATCCTACACAATGTCTTTTGGATTTATATTCAATCAAAAAAACTCAAGGCACACTTCAGAATTTGAACATCACCTTAGTTGGCGATTTGAAATTTGGTCGAACAACCCATTCTAATGTAATTGCTCTCTCTAATTTTAACAATACTTTTCATTTAGTTTCTCCAATTGAGTTAAAATTACCAAGTGCTGTAAAAATGTATATAAAAAATAATAAATTAAAATACTATCAATATACTGACATGAATGAGGCAATCCCTCTTTCAGATATAATATATATGACACGCATTCAAAGAGAAAGATTTTCTGACCCACTTGAATATGAGAGAGTTAAGGATAGCTATGTTTTAACTTTAGATATGCTGGAAAACATTAAACCAAATTTAAAAATCTTACATCCGCTACCTCGAGTTAATGAAATTAGTTCAGATGTTGACGGGCATGTAAGTGCTTACTATTTTGAGCAGGCACAAAATGGTGTGTACATGAGAGAAGCTTTGATTGCATACATTCTTGGTTTGAAATAAACATAATTAATATGAGTAATAAAAAAGTAAAAGAATTACAAGTTTCAGCAATTGAAAACGGAACTGTTATCGACCATATTTCGTCAGGTAGCGAAATGCAAGTTGTGAAAATCTTAAATCTTGAAGCCATAGAAGATACAATATATATTGGAGCTAATTTAGAAAGCAAAAAATATGGAAAAAAAGGATTGATAAAAGTTAATAATAAGTTTTTTAAACCTGAGGAAATAAACAAAATTGCTCTTGTTAGTCCTACTGCTACCATTATTGAAATACACGACTTTGAAGTAACTAGCAAGTCAAATGTTGAAGTTCCTGACCATATCAAAGGACTTGTTAAATGTTTTAATCCGAATTGTGTAACAAACATTGAAAATGTTACTACAAAATTTGATGTTATTGACAAAACTGATGTAAAACTTCGATGCATATATTGCGAGAAGATTACTGCCAAAAAGAACATTGTTTTTAGATAAACAATATTTGTTTTTTTATGTAATATACTTGTAAAGTTCCGTACTATGTGTAAGTTTTTTTATATAGTTTAAATGCCTCATTGCTAATTTTTTTTGTAATTTTGCGTTTCATTAAAATGTACTAAATATGCAATATGATTTAATTGTTATAGGAAGTGGTCCTGGAGGTTATGTAGCAGCAATTAGGGCTTCGCAACTTGGGATGAAAACTGCAATTGTTGAAAAAGCAGAACTTGGTGGAATTTGCTTGAATTGGGGTTGCATCCCGACTAAGGCTTTACTTAAAAGCGCAAGTGTATTGAATTACATGAAAAATGCTGAATTTTTTGGAATAAATATATCTGGAAGTGTTAATCCTAATTTTGCTGATATAGTAAATCGAAGCAGAAGTGTTGCGACAAATATGAGCAAAGGAGTGCAGTTTTTATGTAAAAAAAATAAAATTGATATAATTAATGGATATGCTCGGATTATTAAGGATAACAAAGTTGTAGTTACAGCAGAAGATAATGCTACACAAGAATATTCCGCAAAAAACATCATCATTGCTACGGGTTCAAGATCTAAAGATCTTCCATTCATGAAACAAGATGGTGTTAAAATAATAGATTATCGTGAAGCTATGACATTAAGTAATTTGCCGTCATCAATGATTGTTGTTGGTAGTGGTGCTATAGGTTCTGAGTTTGCTTATTTCTATAATTCAATGGGTGTTAAAGTTACTATAATAGAGTATTTACCAACGATTGTTCCGTTTGAAGATGAAGAGGTTGGAAAACAGCTCGAAAGATCGTTTAAAAAATCAGGCATTACTGTTAAAACATCAACAGAAGTTGTGTCAGTTCATACAGATACTGATTTGTGCAAAGTACAAATTAAACATTCGAAAGGAGAAGAGATACTTGAAGCAGATATAGTTTTGTCAGCGGTAGGTGTAACACCAAATATTGAAAATATTGGTCTTGAAGAAGTTGGAGTAGAAATTGAAAACGGAAAAATAAAGGTTGATGATTTTTATATGACAAGTATAAAAGGGATTTATGCAATAGGAGATATTGTTCATGGCCCTGCCTTAGCTCATGTTGCATCTCATGAAGCATTAATTTGTGTTGAAAATATGGCTGGCAAGCAAGTACAGCCAATTAATTATAACAATATTCCTTCTTGTATATATACTGTTCCAGAGGTTGCTTCAGTTGGATTAAGTGAGAAACAAGCTAAGGAAAAAGGATACGAAATTAAAGTTGGTAAGTTTCCATTGTCTGCCAGTGGAAAAGCAACAGCAAGTGGAAACAAAGATGGATTTGTTAAGGTAATTTTCGATGCAAAATATGGTGAATGGTTAGGAGCACACATGATAGGCGAAAATGTAACTGAAATGATAGGCGGAGTTGTTACTGCAAGAAACTTAGAAACAACTGCATACGAAATCATACATTCAGTATTTCCACATCCTACAATTTCAGAAGCAATTATGGAAGCCTGTGCCGCTGCTTACGATGAGGTAATACATCTTTAGATATCACCTTTTTTAATAATTGAATAAGTTACAAATGTGCGGAATTGCTGGTTATGTTTCTTTGGGGAAACATATTGATAATCAAGAAGAAATAGCGAGGTCATTTAAAGAGAAATTACATAAAAGAGGACCTGATAGCTCTGACTCATATATAAATGAATATACTGTATTGACACATACTCGCTTGTCCCTTTTTGATGTGTCGGATAGAGGAGTGCAACCGATGTATTCCAAAAATAAAGATATTGTTCTTGTCTTTAATGGAGAAATTTTCAATTTCAAACAATTAAGAAGAGAATTAGAACAAAAAGGACATGTTTTCTATTCAGATACTGATACTGAGGTTATTTTAAATATGTATATTGAGTATGGAATTGAAGCAGTTCAAAGGCTCAATGGTTTTTTTGCTTTTGCAATATATGATAGTAAAATACAAACTACTTATATTGTTAGAGATAGATTTGGAGTTAAACCATTAGTTTTTTTCCATAATGAAGAAAAATTGATTTTTGCTTCTGAATTGAAAGCATTAATGAGTGTTTGTGCCCCATTAAAGATTGATTTTGCCTCTCTGCAATTATATCTCAGATTAACTTATCTGCCACCACCATATACTATTTTTGAAGGAGTTTCAAAATTAGTTCCGGGTCATTATCTTAAAATAGAAAATGGTATTTGTACGGATATTTGTTATTATGAATTAAAATATGAAAAATCTAGTTTGTCAATACATGATTATCCAAGTACTCAGAAAAAATTGTTCAACTTATTTACTGAAGTTATAGATGACCATATTGTTTCAGATGTGCCTGTGGGTTGTTTTTTGAGTGGAGGTATCGATTCTTCAATTGTAACTGCTTTAGCATCAAAACATATTGATGGAATACAAACTTATTCACTTGGTTTTAAAGATAGTCCGTATTATGACGAAACAAAGTATGCAGAAATAGTTGCTAAAATGCATTCAACAAATCATACTTCTTTTATGCTATCAACAAAAGATTTGTATGATTCTGTTTTTGATATGTTGGATTATATAGATGAGCCTTTTGCTGATTCATCTGCTTTGGCAATGTATGTGTTGTCAAGAGAAACAAAAAAAGATGTTACTATTGCCTTATCAGGTGATGGTGCAGATGAAGTTTTTGGGGGATATAATAAATATTTGGCAGAGTATAATATTCAAAACAAATCGGCATTATTTAAATCATTAATTAAACATACTTCGTTTGTTTGGAATACACTACCACAGTCGCGTTCTACATATATAACTGATTTATTTAGAAAAATAAATAAGTACTCTAAAACATTACGATTAAGTGCTAAAGATAGATATTGGTATTTATCAACATTTACATCATCTAATATTGTCAATAATTTATTAGCGACAAGCAAAGGGCATAAAGAATATATGGAAATTAAAACTAATTTACTTGCCCTAATTAACGATAAATCAGATTTAAACAAAATGATGTTGTCTGATGTTTCAATGGTTCTTAGTGGAGATATGGTGCATAAAGTTGATTTAATGTCAATGTCTAATTCGCTTGTTGTGCGTCCTCCGTTTCTAGATCAGAGAGTTATGGAATTTGCTTTTCAATTGCCTGTTTCATTTAAGATAGGTAATTCAACTAATAAAAAAATATTGAGAGATACATTTGGCGATTTATTGCCAAAAGAAATTTTAAATAGGGGAAAGCACGGATTTGAGGTACCGATGAATTCGTGGTTTAAAAATGAGATGAAGCAATATATTACTGATGAATTATTTTCAGAGTCATTTATTGTTTCTCAAGGTATATTTAATTTTAATGAAGTGAAGAAACTAATGCAGATAGTATTCAATAATAAATATCATGATTATCAAGCATTGTTTTGGAGTTTGATTGTATTCCAATATTGGTATAAAAAATACTCACTTAATATTTTATAGTATTGATAAAAGTTTTAAGAATTATTAATAGATTTAATTTAGGCGGTCCTACATATAATGCTGCATACTTAACTCGGTATATTGGAGATAATTATAGAACTTTACTTGTAGGTGGCCAACAAGATAAAAACGAAGAAAATTCCGAATATATACTTAAAAACTTAGGAATTATCCCGATTACTATCCCTGAGATGCATCGCTCAATTAATCCATTTGCCGATCTAATTGCATATAAAAAAATAAAACAAATAATCGAAGATTTTCAACCGCATATAGTTCATACGCATGCGTCTAAGGCTGGAGCATTAGGAAGAAAAGCTGCATATAATATGCATGTTCCTGTAATTGTTCATACATTTCATGGACATGTTTTTGATGCCTATTTTAGCAAGTTTCAAAGTAATTTTTATATTAATTTAGAAAGAAGATTAGCAACTAAGTCAGATGCAATTATTACACTTTCAGAAAATCAGAAGTATGATATTATCCATAAATATAAAATATGTTCTGAAGATAAATCTCACATTATCCCATTAGGCTTTGATTTGACAAAATTTCAAGAAGATTATGAATATAAGCGTTCATTTTATAGATGTAAATATCAAATAAAAGATGATGAAGTAGCTATTGGAATTGTTGGAAGACTTGTACCTATAAAAAATCATCAGCTATTTGTTGAAGCGATTAAGGAGTTATATTTTAAGTCTTCAGTTAATATAAGAGCTTTCATCATAGGGGATGGTGAAACCAAGTCACAGATTCAGTCTTTACTCAGAAAATATCATATCCCATATTCTGAAGGGACAGAAAATCCTAAAACTGTTGTTTTTACTTCATGGGAAAAAGATGTTGATTATGCTAACGCAGGTATGGATATTATTGCACTAACATCTTTAAATGAGGGTACACCAGTAAGTTTGATAGAAGCTCAATCAGCTAATAAACCAATTATTACAACAAATGTTGGAGGGATAAAAAATATTGTTATTGAAAATGAAACAGCATTAATAGCTGATGTGAATAATACAGAAGAATTTATTTCAAAGTTAAGATTACTTGTGGAAAACGAGTCTTTAAGAGCTAATATGTCCAAAAAGGGACATGATTTTGCAATTAATAGATTTCATTACACTCGGTTGATTAGCGATGTGTCAAATTTATATGAGAATTTATTATCAAAAAAATAATCAAATTTGAAATCTTTAAATCTAAAATAATTATCTTTGCCAAAGCTTAATCTAAATGTATGATAAAAAAACAGCATATTATCTTATTTTTTCTTCTTATAGTCATGTTATCATCATGCAGAACATGGAAAGCACCATATAGAATTTATAAACCAAATAAACATACAGTATTTAGTCCGATTGAAGAAATAATTGATATTAATGAACATGTTCTAACTGTAGATGATAGAGTGACAGTTCAAGTTACTCCAAACAATGCTGAACAGTTGTTGTATCCAACAGAAGAAGAGGATATAGGTATCAAAGATGATTTTTCATCTGCACTTACTACATCGTATAGGTATTATCGTGGTTATAGAATTTATCCAGATAGTACTGTTTTTATGCCTGGATTAGGAAATAGAAAACTTGCAGGTATGTCTATTACTGAAGCGGAAAGATATTTAGCAAGAGAATATAGTAGATTGTTTAATGACCCTTATGTTAAAATTAATTTATTTAACAAAAGAGCCTTATTATACACAGGCACTAGGACGGGTTCTGTTATAAATATAAATGAACCGAATCTTTCTTTAATAGAATTTATAACGATGTCCGGTGGGATTGCTATGGGTGGAAAGTCGAAAATTGTGTATCTTTTTAGAAAAGATGACACAAGTGGTACTAAAATATATAAAATAGATTTATCAATATCTGATAATACAAAACTTGGACAAATCATTGTTCAGTCAAATGATATTGTTTATGTTGAGCCTCGTGTTATTGTAGCAACAAGGATACTTGAAGAATTTGCACCTTTTTTGAGTTTGTTCACAACAACTCTGTTAGTAATTAATCTCTTCAAATAATATATGGCAAAGTCAAAAATATCGCAATTTAATGAAGAATTTGACCTTAAATTATTAAGGTATATTACTATAAAAAAACTACCATTAATCATATTGTTTTTTACGGTTGCTATTTTAGCAGCTAATCTTTTATTGAGATATACCATTAGAGTTTATGAAACCCGAAGCGTTATTCAAGTAGAAGCCGAAGATATTGCAAGAGCTCAAGTGTATGGTTCAAGAAGTGTTTTATCTGAAGATTTGTCAAAAACTATTGGTGTCTTAAATTCAAGAGTTTTTATGGATAGAGTTTTTTCTAAACTACCCCTTGATGTTAGATATTATAATGAGGGTCGATTTTTAGATTTTGAACTATACACATCTACACCATTTACTGTAAATTATGTTATTAGAGAACCAGAAATTTATGGAGTACCTATATATATATCTTTTGATACTGATTCTGTTTTTACTGTTAGTTATTCATATAAAACTGAAAAAGGAACTAAATCTAGATCTAAAATAGTAAAAAAAGGTAAGTGGTATGAATTTCCTGAATTTGAGTTTGTTGTTAATGTTGACGAAGACAAAGAAAGTGCTATAGATCAAATAAGAAGTCAAAAAAATTTCTATTTTTCATTTATGGATGTTACAAAAATGTATGATAGGTTTAGAGGTAGAATTACAATAGATGTATTAAGTGAATCAGCAAAAACAATTGAGATTCTTGTGAAAGGAAGTAACCCTAGAATTGCTTCTCATATTGCTAATCAAATTGCAGAAGAATTTCAGATTTTTGATATAGAAAGAAAGGCTCAAAGTACAATGAAAATACTTGAGTATATAGACGAGCAATATGATATTATATTAGAAGATGTATTAATTATTCAAGATTCTATATTAAAACATAAAAGAAAATACAATTTATATGACATTGAAATTACAGAAGATTTTCGCCGTATTGACACATTGACTGAATTAAGGAATCTAGATTTAGAAGTAAAAACATTTAAACAAGAAATTCAATTAATAAATAACTTTTTAAATAAACTTAAAAATATAAAACATAGAGAAACTCCTGATATACTATTTGTAAGCACATATTTTGCTGGTAGTAAGTATTATCTGCAAGTATCTGGATTTATTAATACTATTGTGGAATTAACACAACGAAAAGAAAATATCACCAAACAAGTAAAAGATGATTCTTTTATTGTCGAGTCATTTAATCATCAGATTTCAACCCAATTGAATTTACTGATAGAAATGTTGGAAAAACTAAGAATTACTGCCGAAAACACTTTGATTGAAAATCAGTTCAATTTTGAAAGTATATATTCGTCTTATTTTCAAAAAGGAGTTGGAGATGAAAACAATTCAGAAAAATCTATTCAAATATA
>CAZKDV010000056.1:0-15459 GCA_964551645.1 uncultured Bacteroidales bacterium
ACGAAGAAATTCGGATATTCATCAAATTTGAGAAGTTTGGAGTTATTGCTATGAATGTAAGGATTTAGGGTTAATTCAGTACGGATTTTACTCACAAATATTGATACGAAGATAATGTTTTTTGCTTGTCGAAAATGTTCAAATAGAGCCGTTCAATCCCACTTTTAGTAATACCTTGTTATCGAATATAATCATTCTTCTCCTGTTATTTTTCTAAATCTAATCTACATTAGTTGTTTTGTAAAGAATTTATATCAATATTATTAAAATTGCCAGAACTCATTAAAAGAATTACGCAGTCTTCATTCATATAAGATTTGATTTTTTTAAATAAAAGTTCTGAATTTGTAAATACTTCAAGATTATATTGTTGAAAACCGTCAATGATATTCTGAACTTGGGGAAGTGGTAATTTTTTGTGCAATACTGCATCTGGATTGTAATATACAATAGGAATATCACAATCAGACATACTTTTTTTGTAATATGGCAAAAATTCAGAAGATAAACTACTAAAGGTATGAAGCTCAAGACACGCAATAAAAAGTTTATTAGGATATTGTTTCCTAACTGCCTGAACACTAGCAATGACCTTGCTTGGTGCATGAGCAAAATCTCTATATCCAATCTTTTTATCAACTTCAAATAGTTTTGTCAAACGATTGTTTGCACCTTGAAATGAAGAAATATATTTATAAAATTCATTTTCATTTATTCCTATTTGTTTACATACAGATAGTGCTGCAGAGATATTTGCTATATTATGTTCTCCAAACACTTTCAAAGGAAACTTTGTTTCTTTCTCAATCCATGTAACTCCATTGATAACTGAATGTGGAAGAATGTCGTAAGGTACTGCTTTTATGCTTTTTTTGGTATTATTAGCAATTTTATCAAGTTCTGTATCATTTTTATAATAAAAAAGAACTCCATTATCTTCAATTAGCGAGGCAAATATTTCAAATTGCTTAACATATTCTTTCCAAGTTTTGAATACATTAATATGGTCGTATGCAATTCCGCTAATTACAGCAATATGTGGCTTGTAAAGATGAAATTTTGGTCTTGGGTCAATGGGAGAAGTCAGATATTCGTCTCCTTCAATAACAATATATTGTGCATTATTTGATAGTTTAACACTATCTTCAAACCCGGGGATAGCTGCACCGGCAAGATAATCTGCTTCTATTCCGGATAGACGCATTACATGCAAAATCATTGCGGTAATTGTAGTTTTTCCATGACTTCCACCAATAACTATTCGTGTTTTATTAGTGGAATGTATATATATATATTCGGGAAAAGAATATATTGGAACTCCTAATTCTTTTGCCTTGAGTAGTTCTGGATTATCGTTTCTTGCGTGCATCCCAAGAATTATACATTCTAAATTGTTATGAATTTTTGCAGGAAACCAACCTTCTTTTTCTGGTAATAAACTAAATTTTTGCAAATTACTTCTAGCAGGATCAAAAATAACATCATCTGAACCACTAATTTGATATCCGTTTTTATGCAAAGCAATAGCTAAATTGTGCATTGCTGCCCCACCAATTGCAATAAAGTGTATGCGTTTTTTATTCATTTCAATAATTTTTGTAATAATCCATAGTTAATATCAAGTTATTCAGCAGTTTATATTATTCTTAAATTTAACTAATTTCAAAAAACAAACCTACATAATTTTTTATAAATACGCTAAGAAAATTTGTGCTTAATCACTCCTTACAAAAATAACATTAAAATCTAATGAAAATAATTTTTAAAAAGACAGCAAAAAAAACTCCTAAATCATCAATAAATTGACGAATTTTAAATATGTATATAGAAAGTTAAAAACAAATCACTTCTTATCTGCTATCTGCTTACACTTTTTCATAATCCAAAATTGTCCATTAGAAATTTTTGAAACACTATTAATTCTCAATTCTAATGGACAATCTCTGATTAAATGAACTTCAAAATAATAAAAATATCAAAAGCTTAAATTATTGTAAAAAATAAGTTGAAATATTGACACCTATTTTTCAGGATAAATACTATTTTTTAAATTTTTTCAAAAACCACTCACCAGCATAAATTGCAGATGTTCCAAGTAAATCTTCAATTCTAAGTAGTTGGTTATATTTTGCAATTCTTTCAGAACGACATGCAGAACCAGTTTTAATTAAACCAGTATTTAAAGCAACTGCAAGATCAGCTATAAAAGTATCTTCTGTTTCGCCTGACCTATGGCTAATAACGCTAGTATATCCATTTTGAGCAGCTAGTTGGATAGTATTGATGGTTTCAGTAACTGTTCCAATTTGATTAAGTTTAATCAAAATAGAATTTGCAATTTGTTTATCAATTCCTTTTTGTAATCTATCAACATTTGTAACAAAAAGATCATCTCCTACTATTTGAATTTTATTACCTAATTTTTTTGTCATCAACTCCCAACCTTTCCAATCATCTTCAGCCAAACCATCTTCAATAGACATAATTGGGTATCTTTTAACCCAGTCAACCCAAAAGTCAACCATTTCAGCAGAAGTAAGTTTCTGTCCTGTTGATTTTTTTAAAGTATATAATTTTGTTTTTTCGTCATAAAATTCAGATGCAGCAGGGTCAAGAGCTATAAAAACTTCAACTCCAGGCTTGTAACCTGCTTTTTCAATTGCTTCAATAATTACTTCAAGGGCTTCTTCATTTGATTTTAAGTTTGGAGCAAAGCCACCTTCGTCTCCAACTGAGGTTGCATAATTTCTTTTCTTTAAAACAGTTTTTAAAGTATGGAAAATTTCTACACCCATTCTAAGGGCTTCTGAATAGCTTTCAGCCTTTACAGGCATAATCATAAACTCTTGAAAATCAACACTATTATCAGCATGAGAACCACCATTCATAATATTCATTAATGGAATTGGCAATACTTTAGCGTTTGTTCCGCCAAGATACCTAAATAATGGTTGCCCTGTTTCAGAAGCTCCAGCATTTGCAACAGCTAAAGATACTCCTAAAATAGCATTAGCACCTAATTTTACTTTATTGCTTGTTCCATCAAGTTCAATCAAAAATTTATCTATAGTATCTTGTTGAGTAACATCAAGCCCTCTAATTTCTTCAGAAATAATTTTATTAACATTATGTACTGCTTTAAGGACACTTTTACCCATAAAATACTTGCTCTCATTATCTCTAAGCTCATGTGCTTCATGTGTCCCTGTTGAAGCTCCAGACGGAACAGATGCTCTGGTAACAACACCAGCTTCAGTTAATAATTCGACTTCAATAGTGGGGTTTCCCCTTGAATCAATAATTTGTCTTGCATAAACATTCAAAATTGCACTCATGTTTGTATAAAATTAAAAAGTAATTGCTATAAATCACAATTACTTTTGGTTAATAAAATATGTTTCAGAACGCGACTTTTATTCCTTAATCTCTTCTGTTGGGTCGCTTTCTGTTGTTTGCTCAGTTTGCGGTTCTATAGCATCATTTGTAGTTGTTTCAGCTATAGCTTCGACTTGCTCTTGTTCAATTACTTCTGTTATAGTTTCATCTTCAACCACCACATCTTCTTTTTCAGCTACTTGAGTAGTTTGCAAATCATTTGTAATTTTATCTGTCTTTTTCTTCGAACTGCGACGACTTCTACCTTTTGTGGCTTTCTTATCTTCTGTTGATTTCAATAAGTTTTCATTGTAATCTACCAATTCAATATAACACATATCGGCACTATCACCCAATCTGAATCCAGTTTTCAAAATTCGAGTATATCCACCTGGTCTATCTGCAATTTTTTCTGCAACTTCTCTAAATAAAATCGTAACAGCTTCCTTATCTTGTAAATAGCTAAAAACAACTCTACGAGAATGCGTAGTGTCTTCTTTTGCTCTTGTTAGCAATGGCTCAACATAAGTTCTTAATACTTTTGCTTTTGCGACTGTTGTATGAATTCTCTTATGTTTTATTAGAGAAACAGCCATGTTTGACAACATAGCTTCACGGTGTGCCTTTGTCCTACTTAAATTATTATTTTTATTTCTATGTCTCATTGTTTATTCACTTCAATAATTATTCACTATCTAAATTATATCTTGATACATCCATTCCGAAACTAAGTTTCTTACTGCTAATTAATTCTTCTAATTCTGTAAGAGACTTTTTTCCAAAGTTTCTGAATTTTAATAAATCACTTTTATTGTATGTTACTAATTGACCAAGAGTGTCAACTTCAGCAGCTTTTAAACAATTTAATGCTCTAACAGATAAATCAAGATCTGTAAGTTTCATCTTAAGAAGTTGTCTCATATATATATCTGATTCATCCATTTCTTGAGTTTTATCAATAACTTCTTCTTCAAGAACCATCTTTTCATCTGAAAATAAGAGTAGGTGTTGAATCAATATTTTTGCTGCTTCATTAAGGGCATCTTTTGGTGTAATAGAACCATCAGTTGCAACTTCAATAATAAGTTTTTCAAAGTCTGTTTTTTGTTCAACTCTAAAATCTTCTACCCAATAATTAACATTTTTTATTGGAGTATAAATAGAATCAAGAAGTATCAAACCAATTTCTTGGCTATCTATTCCGGTATGCTCTTCAGCTAAAACATATCCTCTACCCTTATCTATTAATATTTCCATTTGCAACTTTACAGATGGATTAAGGTGACAAATCACTAAATCTGGATTTAACACTTGAAAACTAGATAAAAATTTATTCAAATCTCCAGCAGTAAAAACATCTTGTCCCAAAATATTAATCGTAATTTTTTCGCTGTTTACTTCATCAATCTGTTGTTTAAAATGCACTTGTTTCAAATTCAAAACAATATCAGTAACATCTTCAACGACGCCTTCAATTGATGAAAACTCATGGTCAACGCTTTCAATTTTAAGCGTTTTTATAGCAAAGCCCTCTAATGATGATAATAAAATGCGTCTAAGCGCATTACCAATTGTAATTCCAAATCCTGGTTCTAAAGGACGAAACTCAAACTTCCCATTAAAGTCATTTGACTCTATCATTATTACTTTATCGGGCTTCTGAAATGTTAAAATTGCCATTATATATTTTTTTAAAAATTTCTATTTTGAATATAACTCAACAATTAATTGTTCATTGATATTTTCAGGAATCTCTTCTCTTTCTGGATAATTCATAAACTTACCCGTCAAAAGATTCATATCCCATTCTAACCATGCATATTGAGATCTATTACGGTCAATTGAATTCTGAACAATTTCAAGAGATTTAGACTTTTCACGAACACTAACAATATCACCTGGACGCAATATAGATGAAGGAATATTAACAATTTTTCCATTTACTTGAATATGTCTATGTGTTACTAACTGCCTCGCAGCTGCGCGTGTTGGAGCAATTCCAAGGCGATAAACAACATTATCAAGTCTGGCTTCAGTTAATTTCATAAGGTTTTCACCAGGTTTTCCTTTCATAATGGTAGCAATATTAAACATACGCCTGAATTGTCGTTCAAGAATACCATAAGTATATTTTGCTTTTTGTTTTTCCATTAATTGCATACCATATTCAGAAACTTTTCTGCGTTTCTTTGATAATCCATGTTGTCCTGGAGGATAATTCTTTTTCTCAAAAGCTCTATCGGTTCCATATATTGGAGCTCCAAATTTTCGTGCAATTCTTGTTTTCGGACCTGTATATCTAGCCATAATCTTTCTTTTTTTTACAATTTATACTCTTCTTCTTTTTGGAGGACGGCATCCATTATGTGGCAATGGAGTGATATCCACAATTTCTACAACTTCAATATTTGCATTATGTATTGACCTAATAGCTGACTCTCTACTTGAACCAGGTCCTTTAACATAAACCTTAACTTTCCTTAAACCTAATTCGTATGCAACTTTAGCACAATCTTCGGCTGCCATTTGCCCCGCGTATGGAGTATTTTTCTTTGACCCTCTGAAACCCATTTTTCCAGCAGATGACCAACTGATAACTTGACCTGTTTCGTTAGTTAATGTAACAATTATATTGTTAAATGAAGCTGTAACATAAGCACAGCCACTTGGGTCAACTTTAACTACTCTTTTTTTCTTTGTTCTAGTGGTTTTTGCCATTTTTTATTAATTATATTTTATATTTTTTTCATTTATTTTAAACTATATTTTAACCTTTAGGAGCCTTCTTTTTGTTAGCAACAGTTTTGCGTCTACCTTTTCTAGTACGAGCATTGTTTTTCGTGCTTTGACCTCTTAATGGAAGACCAATACGATGTCTAATTCCACGGTAACAACCAATATCCATTAGCCTTTTAATATTCATTTGGACTTCTGAACGCAATGCTCCTTCAATAGTATATTCATCATTAATTATTGTACGGATTGCATTTTGTTCGTCATCATTCCAATCTTGAACTTTTTTATTTTCATCAATGTTTGCTTTTGCTAAGATTTCATGAGCTGTACTTCTACCTATTCCGTAAATATAGGTTAATCCAATTACACCTCTTTTATTTTTCGGTAAATCTATTCCTGCTATACGTGCCATATATCTATTTTATTAAATTTTAATTTACTTTTGTCTTTGTTTATATCTAGGATTTTTTTTGTTTATAATATAAACTCTTCCCTTTCTTCTAACCACCTGACAATCTGCACTTCTTTTTTTTACTGATGTTCTGACTTTCATAGTTTTATTATTTATATCTAAATATTATTCTTCCTTTTGTTAAATCGTATGGCGAAATCTCCATTCTAACCTTATCCCCTGGTAAAATCTTAATGTAATGCATTCTCATCTTTCCTGAAATATGCGCAATCAACACATGCCCATTTTCAAGTTCAACTCTAAACATTGCATTGCCTAAAGATTCAATTACTATTCCGTCTTGCTCTATAGCTGGTTGCTTAGCCATATATTTTTATTTATATTTTCTTCAATAAATTCATAGGTTGATATCACTTCGGGGTTCTCATCTTTTACAATTACCATATGTTCATAATGAGCAGATGGCATTCCATCAAGAGTTTTAATTGTCCATCCATCATTTGCTTGCACAATTTCTTTTTTTCCCATATTAATCATTGGCTCAATACAAATAAGCATATTTTTTTCAAGTTTGATACCTTTTCTTCTTTTTCCATAATTAGGTACTTCTGGATGCTCGTGTAAATTTTTTCCAACTCCATGTCCTATTAACTCTCTCACTACAGAAAAGCCAAAACTTTCAACATAAGTCTGTATTGCAAATCCAATATCCCCATTTCTATTCTTTGTTAATGCAGCAGAAATTCCTTTTGACAAACTTTCTTTAGTTACATTAAGCAATTCAAGTTTTTTATCACTCATTTCACCCAAAGCAAATGAATACGCATAATCTCCATAATATTCATTTACTACAACTCCACAATCAATTGAAACAATATCACCTTCTTTCAGTTCCAAATCAGAGGGAATACCATGTACTACGATATCATTAACTGATATACATAATGTTGCAGGATAACCTCTATAACCTTTAAATGCAGGTTTTCCTCCGTTTGAAGTTATAAACTCTTCAGCAATAATATCTAATTGCTTTGTCTGGATTCCAGGCTTAATATGTTTCGCTAACTCCCCTAATGTCCTACCAACAAGCAAAGAACTTTGTTTAATAAAGAAATAATCTTCATCTGTTTTGATTATCATAATTACATTCCCATTGAAGATCTTCCCTTAATTCTTCCAGATTTTGTAAGTCCATCATAATGACGCATCAAAAGATAACTTTCAATCTGTTGTAATGTATCTAAGACAACACCTACCATAATTAGTAGCGATGTTCCTCCATAAAATCTTGCAAATTGTGAATTAATACCAAATATATGTGCAAAAGCAGGCATAATAGCTACAATAGCAAGGAATATAGAACCTGGAAGTGTTATCCTTGACATTACATTATCTATATATTCAGCAGTTTTTTTACCAGGCTTAATACCAGGAATAAAACCACCATTTTTTTTCATTTCATCAGCCATTTGCTGAGGATTAATTGTAATAGCTGTATAAAAATATGTAAATACAATAATCAACAAAGCAAATGTAAAATTATACCAAAAACCATTAAAGTTAGAAAAAGCAGCTGCAAAGCCTGTTAAACTTTCAGAAGATGTAAATCCACCAAGTGTAATTGGGACAAACATAATTACTTGTGCAAAAATAATAGGCATAACACCTGCTGCATTAACTTTCAAAGGAAGATATTGTCTAACCCCACCGTATTGTTTATTTCCTACTACTCTTTTAGCATACTGTACGGGTATTTTTCGTGTTCCTTGAACTAATAATATTGATAACAGAATAACAAATATAAGAACTATTAGTTCGATTATGAATACTACTAATCCTCCTGTTTGCTGATTAACTCTTGATACAAACTCAGCAGCTAAAGCAAACGGTAAATTTGCAATAATACCAACCATAATTAAAAGAGAAATACCATTGCCCAAACCTTTGTCAGTAATCTTTTCTCCAAGCCACATTATAAATAAAGTACCTGAAATTAAAATTACAACCGATGAAATCCAAAAGAATAATGGTGGGCTTGAAATATCAGGATGAAATGGATATACAGCAGTATTTGGAAGTCTATTAACCATATTGGTAATATAAGCAGGAGCTTGACCTAAAGTAACTAATACTGTCAAATACCTTGTGATTTGATTAATTTTTCGTCTTCCGCTTTCGCCTTCTCTTTGTAGTTTTTGAAAGTAAGGTACAGCTATTGACAATAACTGAATAACAATAGAAGCAGAGATATAGGGCATAATTCCTAATGCAAAAATAGACGCATTAGAGAATGCACCACCAGAAAACATATTTAACAAGCCTAAAAGTCCTTCGCTTGCTTGAGCTTGTAATGCACCTAATGCCTTAGGGTCAACTCCTGGCAATACAACATAAGAACCAAGTCTATATATCAATAATATTCCTAATGTATAGAGAATTCTTTTGCGTAATTCTTCTATCTTATATATATTAGTTATTGTCTGTATAAATCTTTTCATCGTTTATATTTTAATTGCTGAACCTCCTTGAGCCTCAATTTCTTTAACTGCATTTTTGCTAAAAGCATGTGCTTTAATTTCAAGTTTTTGAGATAGTTTCCCTTGTCCTAATATTTTAACTTTATCATTTTTTGAAATTAAGCCATTTTTCAATAAAATTTCAGGATTAATTTCAGTTAAATTTTTTTCTTTAACTATGGTCTCAATTGTGTACAAATTTACTGCTCTAAAAGATACTCTATTTGGGTTTGTAAATCCAAACTTTGGGATTCTTCTATATAGTGGCATTTGTCCTCCTTCAAATCCTTCTTTTCTTGAATATCCACTTCTTGACTGGGCGCCTTTATGTCCACGAGTTGATGTGCCACCTCTAGTTGAACCTTCTCCTCTCCCTATTCGTTTTCCTTTTTTTACTGAGCCATCAGCTGGTTTTAAGTTATGTAATTCCATGTGTTTTATCAATTTAAATTCTTATACTTCTTCAACTTTAATTAAATGCTGAACAGCTTTAATCATACCTAAAATTTGAGGGGTAGATTCTTTTACTACACTTGAATTTAGTTTTTTTAATCCTAATGCAGTTATAGTCTGTCTTTGAGATTCTGATCTCCCAATCAAACTTCTAACTAATGTAAGTTTCACCATTTTCATATTCTTATATAATTTATCCATTAAATACTTTATCCATATCTACGCCTCTAAGCTGGGCAATCGCTCTTGCATCTTTTAATTGTAATAAAGCATTTAAAGTTGCTTTTACAAGGCTATGAGGATTAGATGAACCTTTAGATTTAGCTAATACATCTTTTATTCCAACACTTTCAAGAACAGCACGCATTGCACCACCTGCTAACACTCCAGTACCAGGAGCCGCCGGTTTGATTAAAACTCTTGCACCACTAAATTTACCTTCTTGTGCATGAGGGATAGTGCCATTAATAATAGGAATTCTATACATGTTTTTCTTTGCATCATCAATTCCTTTTGCAATTGCTGAAGTAACTTCTTTTGCTTTTCCTAATCCATGACCGACAACACCATTCTCATCACCAACGATAACGATAGCAGAAAAACTAAATGTTCTACCACCCTTAGTTACTTTAGTAACTCTTTGAATTCCAACTAGTTTATCAACTAATTCTGTATCTGTAACTCTTACTTTTTTTGTATTCAGCATATATTCAAATTTAAAATTTTAAACCAGCTTCTCTAGCTGCATCAGCTAAAGCCTTAACTCTTCCATGATATAAATAACCATTTCTATCAAAAGTTACAGTTTGGATGTTATTTTCTTGTGCTTTTTCAGCAATAAGTTTTCCAACCAACATGGCTTTCTCTGTTTTAGTAACTTTTTGTTCGGAAATTTCTTTTGACATTGAAGAGACTTGTATCAAACTTTTACCATTAGTGTCATCTATCAGTTGCACATAAATTTCCTTATTGCTACGAAATACAGACATACGAGGTCTTTCTTGTGTCCCTTTAACAATTTTACGAATTCTATATTTAATTCGATTTCTTCGAGATTCTTTTTTGCTTTTAATCTTTGTTATCATTGCTTTCTTACAAATTTAATATTACTTAGCAGCAGCTTTTCCTGCTTTCTTTCTAACATTTTCACCTACAAATCTAATACCTTTACCCTTATATGGTTCTGGTTTTCTAAACGAACGGATTTTAGCCGCAACTTGACCTAACAATTGTTTGTCAATCGATTGAAGTATAATTTTGGGAGATTTACCTTTTTCAGAAATTGTTTCAACTTTCACTTCTTTAGGTATCTCAAAAAGAATATTATGTGAGAAACCAAGAGCTAATTCTAATAGTTGATCTGTAGCTTGTACTCTAAACCCAACACCAATCAATTCTTGTTCGATTTTAAAACCTTCCGTTACGCCTATAACCATATTTGAAATCAACGATCTATATAAACCGTGATAAGCTCTTTGTTGCTTTTCATCACTTTTTCGTTGCACATATACAGTATCTTCTTCTTGACGAATTGTTATAGATTCATCAACTTTTTGAGATAAACTTCCTAAAGGACCTTTAACTGAAACAACATTGTTGTTATCAATATTAAGTTGTACACCTTTAGGTAATATTATTGGTAATTTTCCTATTCTTGACATGTTCTATTCTTTTAACTTATATAACACACAATTTCTCCACCTATATTTAATTTTCTTGCTTCTTTATCAGTCATTAAACCGTCAGAAGTGCTTACAATCGCTATTCCTAATCCATTTAGAACTCTTGGCAATTCATTTGCATTTTTGTATATTCTTAAGCCAGGTGAACTAACTCGTTTCAATGTATTAATAGCTGATTCTTTTGTTACAGGATGATATTTTAAAGCTATTTTGATAACTTCACGATTGTTAATTTCCTCAAATTTATAATTTAAGATATAACCTTTATCATACAATATTTGAGTCATTCTCTTTTTTATTTTAGATGAAGGAATTTCAACAATTTTATGTCTTACGCTGATAGCATTCCTTATTCTAGTCAAATAATCTGCAATTGGGTCTGTAGTCATATTATTTATATTTATTATTTTTTTTACCAACTCGCTTTTTTAACACCAGGTATTAAACCATTATTCGCCATTTCTCTGAAATTAATTCTTGACAGTCCGAAGAAACGCATATAACCCTTTGGTCTTCCTGTTAATTTACAACGATTATGCAACCTAACTTTTGACGAATTTCTTGGTAATTTCTGTAATGCAACATAATTTCCTTCAGCTTTTAAAGCTGCTCTTTTTTCCGCATATTTCTGCACCATTCTTTCTCTTTTAAGCTCTCTGGCTTTCATTGATTCTTTTGCCATATTCTATGATATATTTTTTTATTTTTTAAATGGGAAACCAAATTCTTTCAATAAAGCAAATGCTTCTTTATCTGTTCTTGCGCTTGTAACTATAGTTATATCCATACCTGTAATTTTATGAACCTTATCAATATTGATTTCGGGATAAATAATTTGCTCACTAATACCGAAAGTCATATTACCTCTACCATCAAAGCCTTTATCATTAATACCTTTAAAATCACGGATTCTGGGTATAGAAACAGAAATTAACCTATCAAAAAACTCATACATTTTTTCACCTCTAAGCGTAACTTTAACACCAACAGGCATTCCTTTTCTCAACTTAAAGTTAGAAATATCAACTTTTGACTTACAAACTACAGCTTTTTGCCCTGTGATTTGTGTCATCTCTTCAACAGCCATTTCTAATACTTTTTTGTCTGTAATAGAATTACCAACGCCCTGGTTCAAAGTAATCTTTGTTAGTCGTGGCACTTGCATTATATTCTTATATTGAAATTGTTCAATCAAAGCAGGCACAACTTCATTTTGATATTTTTCTTTTAATCTAGTTTTATATTTCATTACTTGAGTTCCTCCCCAGATTTTTTTGAATATCTTATTATATATTTTTTATCTCCTTGCATTTTTATTTTTCTTCCTATTCTTGTAGCATTTCCTTTGGCATCTACAAGTTGAATATTAGAAATATGTATAGGTGCTTCTTTTTCAATAATTCCTCCTTGAGTATATTTAGCATTTGGCTTAGTATGTTTTTTAATCATATTTGCACCTTCAACTATGGCAGTATAATCATTTCGGTTCACTTTAAGCACCCTCCCTTGCTGTCCCTTGCTTTCGCCAGCAATAATCTTAACCAGATCTCCTTTTTTTATATGTATCTTTATCATAGTAACATTTAATTAAAGCACCTCAGGTGCAAGTGAAACAATTTTCATGTACTGTTTGTCTCTCAATTCTCTAGGGATAGGACCGAAAATACGAGTTCCTCTTATTTCTCCAGATGCACTTAGCAAAACAACAGCATTATCGTCAAATCTGATGTACGAACCGTCAGGTCTTCTAATTTCCTTTTTTGTTCTTACAACAACAGCTTTTGTAACAGTTCCTTTTTTGATGTTTCCAGATGGAATTGCATCTTTTACTGTAACAATGATTGTATCGCCAACAGAAGCATACCTTTTTCTTGTGCCACCCAAAACACGGATACACAATACTTCTTTAGCACCACTATTATCAGCTACTTTTAATCTTGATTCTTGTTGTATCATAATTATTTAGCTCTTTCTAAAATTTTAACTAATCTCCAGCATTTATTTTTACTTAATGGTCTGGTTTCCATTATTTGTACTTTATCCCCAATTTTTGCCTCATTTTTCTCATCATGAGCTACAAACTTTGTTGATTTTTTTGTAAACTTACTGTATATTGGATGTTTTTCTTTGTGTTCTGTAAAAACGATAATAGATTTATCCATTTTATCACTAACAACTATTCCAACACGCTCTTTTCTTAGTTTTCTGTCCATAATATCTATAAAATATAGTTTACTATTCTTTTTTATCAGTATTATTTCTTACACGCAATTCAGTTTTAATTCTTGCAATAGTCTTGCGATACTGACTTATACGCATAGGATTCTCCAAAGGTGTAACTGCATGATTAATTTTCAATCTTGCGAGTTGTTTTTCTTCTTCGCTTAATCTTTCCAGTAATTCACTGGTTGTCATCTCTTTAATAACTGATGTTTTCATATAATTCTTAATTTTCCTTATCTTCTACAAAATCTCTTCTAATAACTAATTTAGTTTTCACTGGTAATTTTTGAGCAGCTAATCTAAGTGCTTCTTTAACAATTGGTAAAGAAACTCCTTCTGCCTCAAACAATATTCTACCAGGATTAACAACTGCAACAAAATATTCAGGAGCACCTTTACCTTTACCCATACGAACTTCAGCAGGTTTTTTAGTAATTGGTTTATCCGGAAATATTCTAATCCAAATTTGTCCTTCACGCTTCATGTGACGAGTAACAGCTTGACGAGCTGCTTCAATTTGCCTTGAAGTAAGCCAAGCAGTCTCCAATGTTTTAATTCCAAAAGAACCAAATGCTAACTCGTTTCCTCTTTGAGAAATTTTCTTAAACTGTCCTTTGTTCTTCTGCTGTCTTCTGTATTTTGTTTTCTTTGGTTGTAACATAACTATTTAGTATTTTTTACTTCTTACCTTTTTTTCTAAATGAACGAACATTTTTTGCTTTTTGACTTTCTTTTGAAACAGTTTCCTCTTCAAATAAGTCATGTTTACCATAAACTAAACCTTTACAAATCCAAACTTTAATTCCGACACGACCGTAAGTTGTATGGGCTTCTGCTAAAGCATAGTCAATATTTGCTCTAAGCGTATGCAGAGGAATGCGTCCTTCTTTATATTGCTCAGCTCTTGCCATTTCAGCGCCTCCAAGACGACCAGAAATAACTATTTTAATTCCTTCCGCTCCTAATCTCATTGTACTTGCAATAGCAGTTTTCAAAGCTCTTCTATATGATACCCTGCCTTCAATTTGTCTTGCAACAGCTTGAGCAACAAGAACCGCATCTAATTCAGGGCGTTTAATTTCTTGAATATTGATTTGAATATCTTGATTTGTAATCTTTTTTAATTCTTCTTTTAATTTATCGACTTCTTGTCCTTTTGTTCCAATAATTGAACCCGGTCTTGCAGTATATATAGTAACAGTAGCAACTTTGAATGTCCTTTCAATAAATATTTTAGAAACAGAAGCTTTTGCAAGTCTCACTTTCAAATAAGCTCTGATTTTATCATCGCCTACTATATTATCTGCATAAGACTTATGAGAAAACCATTTTGAGTCCCATGCTCTGATGATACCTAATCTATTCGCAATTGGATTTGTTTTTTGTCCCATGAATTTTTATTTATGATTCTATATTTGTATTATTAACTCTACTATCTATTTCAACTGTTACATGATTAGATCTCTTTTGTATTCTATTGCCTCTTCCTTGAGAGTTGAATCTCATTCTTTTTAGCGATCTACCTTCATTAACAAAAATTGTTTTAATATATAAATTAGCATCTTCAACTCTTGCTGTTTCATTTTTTTGCTGCCAATTAGCAATTGCCGACAAAACTAATTTTCTTAATCTAGCTGCTGAATCATTTGGAGTAACTTTTAACAAGTGTAAAGCTTTTTCAACATCCATACCTCTAATTAAATCTGCTATAATACGCATTTTTTTTGGAGAAGTTGGACAATCATTCAAACTCGCAAAATACTTGTTCTTTTTTTCTTCTTTGATTAATTCAGCCTTATTATGTTTTCTAGCACCCATGTCTATATATTTATATCAAAATTATTATTTTCTTCCTTTATCTTTACTTCCAGCATGTCCTCTAAATATTCTTGTTGGAGCAAACTCACCTAATCTATGACCTACTAAATTCTCAGTAATATAAACGGGAATAAATTTATTTCCATTATGAACTGCAACTGTGTGTCCAACAAAGTCAGGTGTAATCATAGAACTCCTTGCCCAAGTTTTAACTACAGTTTTCTTGTTGGTTTGATTTAACTCA
>CAZKDV010000057.1:0-5625 GCA_964551645.1 uncultured Bacteroidales bacterium
CTGATGCGTTTGAAAAGTGGTAGTTTTCTAATCTCAGAATAAAAGCTAACGCTTTCTCTATATTTTAATTTCTTTTAATTATGTCATAAAATTCGTTTTAATTAATTCAAAATCAAAAGTACTATATTTTTTGTCAAAAGTACTATATTTTTTTCAATCAACAAAATGTTATCGGATTTCGTTTGATGTGTCTTTTTGTTCTGCCTTTGTATGTCCGTCTTGTCAATTTTCATATCGCTGTTTTTGTATTTCGCAGGCTTGTTGGTAACATTTACTTTACAAAACAAATGTACAATATTTTTATATACGAATGTTGTATTATATCTGCAAAGGAAGACACAAAATCTTATATGCTATAAATATTGACTATCTATTATTCTTTTATTATATCTGTTTTTTTCTTTTTCGCTTCCCAAACCAACCACACGACAAGGGTGCTTCCAACAATAATTGAGAAAATTAATGAAATAAGTTTTCCTTTTTTGTAAACACTTGGGTTAAACACAAATTCAACATTGTGATTACCTTGAGGAACTTCAATTCCGCGTAAAACATAATTTGTTCTATATATATCAGTTTTTTGACCGTCAATATACGCTTCCCAGTCGGGGTAATAAATTTCTGAAAAAACAATATATTGTGGCGTTTGCGTGCTTACATTATATTTTAGTTTTTCGGGATGATAGGAAGTTAATTGAATAATTGCATTTGTGTCTTTTTCTAAATCATTTATATTGATATTTGGAGTAAGACTTTTATTTATAATTGCATTTTTACTTAGGTCTATTTGTAACAATAAATTCATTTCTTCGTCAGCATCGTCTGCGATGAGGATTTTATCAGCAAACCATGCGTTTCCGTAAGCATGTTTATTCAATAAAGCTTGAGATTGTGGATTGTATATAATATACTTTGTGTTAAGCATATTTAAACCACGCATTTGTTGCAGACTTGCATTAATAGATGAATCAGTGGGGTTTGATTGTAATGTATTGATGAAAGCATTAATTTCATTTTGTAGTTTGTATGAAATTAAATCTTGATAGCGTTGCAATTTGGCTGCATGATAACCACCAATAGATTTATGATAAAAAGATGTACTTGCATCATTAAATATATTAACAGCAAGATTTAACACTCTGAAATCGGGGTCATTATCGGCTAAAATATATGTATCTGCTTGACTTTGCGGAAAAGGTTTTTGCATTTTTGTTTTTGCAACAAAATGTTGTGATTCGTTTAAGTATCGTTTATTGATAGGAATTAAATCAGCTAAAAGTATGATAAATAATAAGGCAATAAATAATTCTTTCTTCATCTTAGTTTTGCTAAGCCAAAGCCAAATTACGCCGGCACCTAATGTAATAAATAAAAAACTTCTTATTGCATCAGCTTTAAGGATACCAATTCTAGCTATTTCAAGATTGTCTGCTATTGCGTTCATTTGCAGTTGATTGGCTCCTTGTTTGATAAATTCGGCTAATTGTTGGTGGTCTTGAGTGGACAAAAATGAAGAGAAAAATAAATTAGGCATTAAATATATAAGAAGTGCAACTCCTCCTGTTACTGCAAAGGAAATCCAAAAATACTTCATTTTGGCTTTGAGATAATCAGGTGTTTTATACACTTTATACAAAACTTGAGCGGCAATAAATGGAATAACGAGTTGCGGGATAACTAAAAAAGTTGATACTGTACGAAATTTATTATAGTATGGAAAATTATCAATAAACCAATCCGTAAGTGGCATAAAATGCCTTCCCCATGCGAGTAGAATTGCCAAAAAAGTAGCTATGAGCATAGCTCTCAAATGCCATCCTTTTAATATGAACAGTCCAAGAATAAAAAGAAAGAATATAAATGCTCCTACATAAACAGGTCCTGATGTAAAAGGTTGTTCTCCCCAATATGAACCAAATTGACCAACAATATTTTTATATTGAGGTTCTACTTTCTCAATTGCTTTTGTGTGTTTGTTTATAGGCAGATTAGAAATACCGCCTTTTACATTAGGTATCAACAAGGATAGTGTTTCATCTTTACCGTAGCTCCATGCAGTAATATAGTCTTTGTCTAATCCACTTGTGCTTTTTTGTTCTTCATTAAAATTAAGTTCACTTTTACCGCGTATTGTATGTTGGCTATAATTGTAAGCAGACATGAAAATATTCAAGTTTGGTCCAATAGCAAAGATAGCTGCAATCAGCATTACACCTGATGCTTTAATAAATGTTGAAGTTGTTTTGTTCTGTATCGCAATTATTAGTTCAGCAATTAATAAAAAGAATATTAAAAACAACAAGTAATAAGTGATTTGAAAGTGATTAGCCATAATGTGCAGTCCGGCAAATATTGCGGTTAAAATACCTCCGGTTAAAAGTTTACCTCTATATGTTAGAAGTATTCCCGCAATGAGAGGAGCCATGTAGCCAATAGAATTGGCTTTGGCGTTATGCCCAGCTTCAATTATGATGATAAAATATGTCGAAAGGGCAAATGCTATTGCCCCAAAGATTGAAATCCAGATATTTTTATTTTGAGAGTAAATTAAAATAAAAAAGCCAATAAAATATAAGAATAAAAATCCTGACGAACGAGGCATGAACATCATAAACAATTTGTTCAAATGCCAATATATGCTTTCATTATATACCATGCTAATCATCGTAGTTGGCATACCTCCAAACATGCTGTTTGTCCATAAAATATTTGAAGTTTCGTCTATTTCTCTATATTTAACAGCTTCTTGCTTCATTCCGATATTTTTAACTATATCAAGTTGATAAACTGTTTTGCCTTCTAATTGGGGATAGAAAAATATACCTGTCAATACTAATCCAACAATAATTGTTATGATGAAAGGATAAAAGCGCTTCATATTGTTCATTTTACTCTTTTTTTAAATGCGTATTATTATCGTAAAATTTTTTTTTGCTTTTGGCAATATAATTACCTAAAATAATTCTCATTAAATACTTTAGTATAAATCTATAAAAGACATACAATGAGCAAATTATGAGAACTATTCTAAGCATGTGGTAGATAATTGATCAAATACAAAACTTCATTATAGTATTTGATTATCCTTCAAAAATAATTTAGAGTTTATATGTTTATCGCAATAACACTCTTGATTTCAGGAATATATTTTTTTATAGTTGTTTCAACTCCACCTTTCATAGTTTGAATTGCCATAGGGCAAGAATGACATGCACCTTGAAGCTCAACTTCAACTATATTGTCTGGAGTAATATTAATAAATTTTATATCTCCGCCATCATTTTGTAAATATGGTCTTATTTGTTGGATAATATTTTTTACTTGTTCTGTTAAAGGATGTTCGATTTTATTTTCCATGATAATTATTAATTTAATTGTTGATATTTATTTTACATTAATTTTTGTTGTAGGAGGGAGTTTGGCGTTCCTAATTGATATTGCTTGTGCTGTTTTTCGCGAAAAATTAATAAATGCTTCTTTGCTTGCACTATTTTTGCCAATTACAGCAGGAGTTCCAATATCTCCGGACGCACATATTTCTTCATCAATGGGTATTTCGCCTAAGAGAGTTAAGTTGAGCGATTCTGCAAGTTTTTTTGTTCCGTTTTTGCCAAAAATATAATATTTTTTGTCAGGAACATCAGGAGTGGTAAAATATGCCATATTTTCAACCATACCTAAGATTGGAACATTGATTTGGTTATCGCTAAACATTGATACTGCTTTTCTTGCATCAGCAAGAGCAATGTTTTGAGGGGTGCTGACTACGACAACGCCAGAAACTGGAACAGTTTGGACTAATGTTAAGTGCATATCTCCTGTTCCCGGAGGCATGTCAAAAATCAAATAATCTAATGAACCCCATTCGGTATCAGTAATCAATTGCTTCAAATAGTTTGATGCCATAGGTCCTCTCCACATTAGAGATGCTTCCGGAGCAATAAAAAAACCAATTGATATTACTTTTACACCATGCGCTATAAGAGGCTCTATAGTGTGAGCATTATTATTTTCTTTAACTATAGGTGATTGTCCTTCTAATCCAAACATAATTGGGATTGATGGACCATAAATGTCTCCATCAATTAAACCAACCGATGCTCCGTCCATAGCTAATGCTACTGCAAGATTTGCTGAAATGGTTGATTTGCCAACACCGCCTTTGCCTGAAACCACTGCAATTATATTTTTAACTCCTTTTAAGTTTGTTAATTCATCTTCTTTCTTTTTTCTTTCGCTAACCTTAGATGTAAGGTTTATATCTATTTCCAAATCAGGAGATACTTGTTTGTAAATAGCTTCTTTACAAGATTCTTGAAGATAGTTTTTTAAAGGACAAGCTGGAGTTGTTAGGGCTAGCGTGAATTGTACTTTTTTTCCATCAATATGCACATTTTGTATCATATTTAAAGAAACAAGGTCTCTTTTTAAATCAGGATCAATCACTGTGCTTAGTGCTTTGATTATTGCGTCTATAGATACTGACATTTTATTGTTTTTTTACAAAATTACACATTATTCGTTATATATAATCCTTAAATTACTCTTTCTAACATTTGTGCATTGTCAATATTTACAGTAACTTTCATAAGAGTTTTTGCCTTGAATATTTCAACTAAAAAATCATCATGAGTTGCTAATATATCCATTTGAAATTTTACATCACCTTCATGTATCTCAATATTGTGTATGTTGCAGGAAAAGTATGACATTTTGATTGTCATTTCATCAATATAATTTATGTTGATGCTTTTAGAAAAGCCAATATCCATTTTTGTTCTGTATAACGGATATGGTGGAATATCAAGAAAATATTGAGAAGTATGAAATATTAAGGGGAAATTTGGATTTGCAAATAAGTTTGTTGTGTCAGATAGTTCAATTGTGAGTATCATATCTTCATTGTCATTTTTTTTAATAAAGTGCATATACCATCCGTCTGCTTTGCCGCTTACTCTTTGGATATAATCAAGTTCTAAAAAATATGTTCCATTTGGGATAAAAGGCATACTTCCTTTGTATTCTTCAGGAATGGTGTTGATAATTTCAACTTCTGCATAGTTTTTTGGTCGTTCGGCAACTTCTTCTTTCTTTCGGAATATTATAAATATCAATAATGCAAATAAAGCAATAAGCAATATCCATTTGATTTTTTCCATCTAACTTTTTATTGTAATGTTCTATAAGGTTGATTTACAGTCTTTTGAGTAATTGTACTTCTGATTCTGTTAAGAAACGCCATTTGCCTCTGGGTAAATTCTTTTTTGTTAAAATATCAATTCGCGTTCTATCAAGTTTTAATACTGTAAATCCAAATTTTTCAAATATTCTTTTTACAACATGATATTTGCCACTATGTAGTTCTATGCCAACTGTGTTTTTTGATTTAGCATTTTCAACAAAAGCAACATTATCAACATGCACAAAATCATCATCAAACTGAACACCTTGAGCAATTTCGTTCAAAATATCTTGTGTGATATGTTTGTCAAGCACAACTTCGTATAGCTTGATAATGTTTGATGAGGGGTGTGCTATTTTCCGAGCAAACTCTCCATCATTGGTCATAATCAATAAACCCGTAGAATTTTTCAAAACCCAAACTTGTAGGCCATCTATCAAGAG
>CAZKDV010000057.1:5635-15296 GCA_964551645.1 uncultured Bacteroidales bacterium
GTTTTTCTTCCTTCTGGATCCCAAACTGTTGTAATATAATCTTTAGGCTTGTTCAATATAAGATAAATATGTTTTTCAATAGTCAACGGATGTCCATCAACTCGAACAACACTATTTAATGGTATTTTATACCCTAATTCTGTAATGATTTTGCCATCTACAGTAACTGAACCAGCAATAATCAATGTGTCGGCATCTCTACGGCTGCAATACCCTGAGTTGGATATATACTTGTTTAATCTGATTTTGCCTTTATTGCTAATATTGTATTTTTCGTCAGTTTTCTTTTTATTTCCGAATTGTGGTTTCCCGAATTGAGGTTTGATAGTTTTTTTTGAAGATGAAGAGTTTGAAAAGTTGGAAAAATTCTTTTTTGAATTTTCAGTTTTTTTGGTATATGATTTTTTTGAGGAAGTATTTTCAGTTGTTTCAATTCGCTTTTTGCGTTCTGGTTTTCTCTCGTTTAGAGGTTTATTCCTTTTTGATTCATTTTTTCTTAAAGTCGGCATATTCGTTATGTTAATTACGCAAAATTACTTTATTTTAAGATAATTCGATGAGTTTATGTTTTATTACAACAAATATTTTGAAGAATTTATTTTATGCAATGTTTAATGCAATTCCAAAATTTGAATTAATTTTGGTCAATTGAACCCAGATTACGCATTTGAGTTTTAAATTCATGTATAATTTATTGATAACAAAAACTTTACAGTGATTTTTGAATGAAAAATATCTAACGCTACGCATTAGAAAAATATCAACTTTACTTGCTATATATCAATAATTTATAACTGTATTTTTCTGTCTCGTAATATAGATTTATCTCAGAAAATTCCTGTTGCGTAATCTGGGATTAATAGTTTGGCTTCTAATGTGTTACAAAATACCTCAAAGTCAATAACATTGCTTATTTTTTCTAAAGGATTGCCAATTGCAGACAAACATTCAATAGTAAATTGCTCGTCTATTTAGCGAAGCGATATCACGAACACCATAAAAATAAACATTATGTGAGTAAATAATCCCTTTTTGCCATTTGCTTTATACTCTTGTGATATCATATTATTTTCGTGTTAAATTATACGCAAATATACATATAATTATTTGAATAACAATGATTTAAATTATAGAAACCTCCTTATGATAATCCTAAAAATCTTTTTTCTAAATTTGTAAATAAAAAAGTTGCATTTACAATTTGAATCTAGGAACACATAAGAAATAGAAAATAATTTGTATTTTAAAAGTGTTATGCTTACTTTTGCTTATTATTAACTTAAATTTATATAATTATGAAGCAATTTAAAAAGTTTTATGTTTTATTGTTAGTATCTCTGCTGGTTGTAGTTACAGCGTGCAAAAAAGATGATGACAACGATGACAACAATCAAAATCCAACGCCAACACCTACTTTACAAACTACTATTTCAGGGGTAGTAACCGATGAAAACAATTTCCCTTTACAAGGAGTTACTGTAAGAGTAGAAAACTCAAATGCTCCATCAGTTATTACAAATCACACAGGTTCGTATTACTTTCATCAAGTTAATACACCTCAAAGAGTATCTTTGACTTTCAGTAAAGATAATTATCTAAATGTAACGCGATCCGAAACTAGAACTTCAAGTGGCGTTGTTACAATAAATGGAACAATGATTTCTAAATTTTCGCCAATTAGTGCTACAACTACTATTGACGCTACTCAAGGTGGTGAAATAGTATTGACTTTAAATAACACAAAAATAAGTTTTCCAAAAGATGCATTTGTAGATAAAACGGGCAAAGCTTATAATGGAATGGTAAATATTGCATTAGCACATTTAGACCCAACGGCAGATAATTTTGATATGCTTATACCCGGTGGTGATATGACGGCTAAAAATATTGAAGGTAAATCGGGTATTATAATTCCATACGGAATTATTAAAGTTGAACTAACAGATATGTCTGGAAATAAAATTCAACTTGCCGGAGGAGATAAAGTAGCTGAAATTTCAGTTTTTGTGCCTGATGAAATTCGTTCTCACGCCCCTGCAACTATTCCTCTTTGGCATTTTGATGAAGAAAAAGGTATTTGGATAGAAGAAGGAAGTGCCGATCTAATTGGTTCGTATTATGAAGGCACAGTATCTCATTTTACTGATTGGAATTGTGATGTGTGGTCCGAAAATCAAGCTACGATTACAGGTTCTGTTACAGATGCAAATGGAAATCCTATGGCGGGCGTTAATGTAAAAACCGGATTTACATCTACTGTTACTGATGAAAAAGGTGTTTATACAAGAGTAGTGCCTTCAGGAGTATCAATTGATGTTAGAGTTCTAAACTATTTTGGATTTAGCGACTCTAAGCCAGCAGGGATTTTATCTCCCGGAGAAACAAAAACAATAAACTTTAATGTTCCTAATCCTAGTTTTATTGTTGGAAAGTTATTGAATTGTAGTGGCAGTCCTGTTGCAGGAACTGTCGGTGTTGTTTGGGGAAGCTCTCTTGAATTTTACTCAATGACTTATACATCAGATGGAAACTTTTCTATTCCAATGTATTTTGATTATTCATCTAGCTATATATATGGTTATGCTAATAACGCATATTTTGGAAAAGATTTTTGGCCTATGTTTAATGATGAAGATAAATATGAAATTGACTTGTTATTGTGTGACATTGCAGTAGGAAATAACCAAATTACATTAAATGGAGGAGAGTTTAATAATCAAACTTATTCTAATTTCAATACAGAGAATTTTGCATCTATTATAGTTTTTGATGAAGGAGACATGACATTTTATGATACTCAAATACATTCTTCTGGAAGTGATGGAAGTATTAATATATCATTAGTAGATTGTACTACAGTAGGCACATTTGAATCGTATATGCATATTACATTAGAGCAAGTTGGAACACTTTATATGCAAAATGCTACTACTGTTATTACAAAATTTGGAAGTATTGGGCAATTAGTTGAAGGCACATTTACAGGAATTGCAAATTATAATGACGAAGCCATAACTATATCAGGTAATTTTTCGGTTATTCGACATCCTGACGAACATCACGGCTGGTAAAGACTACCGCTAACAATAAAATAATGATTAAAACGGATTGCAATTAAAATTTTAATCCGTTTTTTTAAGAAAAACTTTAAACTTTTCAAATGCTAAACCTCTATGACTAATTTTATTTTTGATTTCAGAACTCATATTGGCAAACGACACAGAATAGTTTTTAGGTTGAAAAATAGGGTCATAACCAAAACCATGATTTCCTTGCTTTTCTTTTAGTATTATACCGTCAACTCTACCTTCAAAGAGAAATTCTCCAGATTTGCAACACATTGCAATTACCGTAGAAAAGTATGCACTTCTGTCTGTAGCAAATGCCATTTCATTCAAAACCTTATTCATATTGTCTTCAAAAGAACATGATTCGCCTGCATATCTTGCTGAAAATACACCGGGTTTGCCTTCTAAATGCTTAATAAAAAGTCCAGTATCATCAGAAAAACAACTTTTTTTTGTCAAGTTATAAATGAAACGAGCTTTTTGTAAAGCGTTTTCTTCAAGCGTATTAAAATCTTCTGGTATTGGCTCAATGATATTCAAATCATTTAAACTAATAATATTGATTTGAGCAAAATCTTTCAATATTTCTTTGACTTCTGTATGTTTATGTGCGTTGTGAGTGGCGAAAATTAAATTTTGCATAATTTATTAAAATATTATTCTTGCATATTTAGTGGAGGAATCTTGCTGCTTTTTTGCTTTGATGCAGGTGAGAAATTGTCTAAAGGTGCTTTGGGGTTTCTGGCATCAATATCTGGAGTGTATATCCAATGCTTATTAAGAAAAACAAATCCATCAATTATATTAATAGCTGGAACATAAAATTGATACATCTCTTTCATGCTGTCATCTGTGGGTATTAATCTGTCAAAAACAATCATCATTGCATATTTGCGTTTATGCTTAACATTAGTTTTGTTATCGGCTTTTTGTGCTCGAAATCCATCATTGAATTGCACACTTATTCGTGAATTATCTTTATTCTTTTTTGTGCGTAGTAAAGATTGTTTTTTAATAATATATGCTTGTTTCTCATATTTTAATGTCATTTGAGTTGTAGCAGAATGTTCGAATATAACTCTTTTAATGTGTTTTCCATAACCTGAAAAAATTTCTGCTCCAAAAATAGGCGTTCCATCTGATTGAAGTGTAAATACATCAATAACTTTTTTGGTGCTTAATGAATTATTGCCATCCCAACCTAATAAGGTGTACATCTTACTATTTCCCTTTGTTTCAATAAGTTGATAATACAATGCCCCATACCACTCATTGTTTTTTAATGTTTTTAAAGCAATTCCGCTAGATGTGTGTTTTATGTCGTTTAATTCATATATCAAATATCTTTTTAGCTTATTATTGCGTGAATATACAATGCCTTCAAAAGCAAATGTACCATCACTTTTGGGTATAGTCCACGAAAATAAGCGAAAACTATTATCACTCGCTTGCATTACAGAAAGGTTGTCAACTTTAGAAAAATCAATATCAATAGCATTGTCCGAATTTAGTAACTGAACTAATATTTTTTTGAAATTATTATTTGCATTAAATTTATCATCGTCTTGATTCTCATTAATGATTTTTCGCCCAAATATTACCAAAGAGTCGGTCAATACTTCAATGTTTAATTCAGTTTGAGAGTATAATTTAGGAGCAATTAAACAGGAAAATACGATTATTAGCATTTTACTAACAAAAACACTAATCTTTTTTCTCTTCATTATACATTATATTGTAATAGGACTAAATATTCATATTCTGACAAAATTACATATTTTAACGAATTGATTCTTTGTTTTATTTTTAATTTTGGCAAAAGATTAACCACATGGATCTAAGGAGTATCAAGGAAAGCAATTATTGTAGTTATATGATTTTCCTATTATTATCTAATATTTAGTTGATAATTATGGAAAAAGATGTAGGTATGCGTATCCACAGCAAAAGCAAATATTTGCTAATTTGGGGCTTAAAAGTGAATGTTATTGCATGTTTAGACGAAATTTTTTAAAACGATAAATTGACTTGTTTAAAGTTTAGAATATGCCGTATAGTGATGGAGTTTCTCACAACTTAAAATTTTTTTCAGTTTATAAAATAATTTATTTGATATTTCAAAAATATTTGTACTTTTGCAAACCAAATGCGGATGTGGCGTAATTGGTAGCCGCGCCAGACTTAGGATCTGGTGCCGAAAGGCGTGGGGGTTCGAGTCCCTTCATCCGCACTTTTTTTATTTAATAAAATCCAATTTTCTTTATGAACCCTCAATTAGATTACATTGACGAATTAAATGCTACTTTGACTATCGAAGTGAGTCCTGATGAGTATGTTTCGGCAGCTAATAAAAGTATTGAAAAACTTAGAAAAACGGCTAATGTGCCGGGTTTTAGAGTAGGAAAAGCCCCAATGGCTTTTATAAAAAAACAATATTTAAAATCAGTTATTCTTGATGAGGTTAACAAAATTTCAGACGAAAAATTACAAAAATTTATAGATGAAAAATCTGTTAAGATGATTGGTTTTCCTATAGTTAATAATGAACTAACACCAATTGTTGAAGATGTTAGCGATGAAATTACATATAAACTAGTATTTGATATCGGTATTGTTAAAGAGTTTGAGCTAAGCATTAATAAAGATTTAACTATTCCATATAATAAGATTTATGTTGATGATGCAATACTTGACAGCGAAATATCAATTATACAAAAGCAACATGCAGACTTTAATATATCTGAAGTTGTTAATGAACACTGTATGTTATCAGGTCTTTTAATATTGAACAAAAATGAAGAAATTGATGCAGAACCTGAAAAAAAGCAAAAGTATTTCTTAATGGATAAACTTCAAAGTAATCCGCTCTTATTTGCTAAATTTATAGGTGCGAAGAAAAATGATACCATTACTATTACGAAAGAAGATATTGAAAATATAAATGACATTGATTTTTTAATTTCAAAAGATTGTAACTTCGAAGAAGTGTCGCTCACTTATGAAATATCAGATATTTATATAACACAAGAAGCTGAGTTGAATGAGGATTTATTCAAAAAAGTTTTTCCAAGTTTAGATATAAATAATATTGAAGATTTTAGAAAAGAATTACAAAGTAAAATTCAGTTACAATATGATAGTCAAAGCGACTTAGTCTTTTTGCGTGAAACTATTGACAAGCTAATTGAAACAGTTAATGTTGAAATGTCAGAAACATTTTTGAAAAAATTTATCATTCATAATAACAAAGATAACGAAGAACTGATTCAAGACATTGAAGTTAATTTTGACAAATATTTGAAGTCGGTAAAACAACAATTCATTGAGGCTAAGATATTTGAAGTATTTGATGTTAAAATAGGTTTAGACGATTATAAAGACCATATCCGTGAGTTTTATAAATCCGCTATGAATAGGACAGATGTTACAGATGAGCAAATAACATCAGATTTAATGCAATTATTGAATGATCAACAACAAAAAGAGAATCTCGACGAAGATGTGAAAAACATTAAATTGATAAAAGTGCTAAAAGACAATGTGTCTTTATCTGAAATCATACATGCTTCATATAAAGATATGATAAATGAGTTCAACAAACAAAATGATAAAGGCAAAGCAGTTGAAACTGATACTGAAAGCAAATAAAATATTAGTGAAAAAGCTGAAGAATAAGTTCAGTTTATGTTAATATAAATTCAAATTAATCATGAAAGTACAAAATGAGTTTAGAAAATATGCAGTAAAACATAGAGGTATTAATAGTGTAGTATTGGATAAGTATATTCAGTCATCTATTTTAAAACCTTATATTATTGAGGAAAGACAGCTCAATGTTACTCAAATGGATGTATTTTCACGATTGATGATGGATCGCATTATATTCCTTGGTTCAGAAATATATGATGAAGTTGCTAATATTATTCAAGCACAATTATTGTTTTTAGAAAGCATTGATGACAAAAAAGATATTCAAATATATATTAATTCTCCTGGTGGTGGAGTATATGCAGGTTTAGGTATTTATGATACTATTCAATTTATTGCTCCACATGTCGAAACTATTTGCACAGGAATTGCTGCTTCTATGGCAGCTGTACTATTATGTGCCGGAACGAAAGGCAAAAGAAGTGCTTTGCCCCATAGCCGCATTATGATTCATCAGCCTATGGGAGGAGTTCAAGGACAAGCAATAGATATCGAAATTACAGCTAGAGAAATCCAAAAGCTAAAAAACGAACTATACGAAATTATTTCTGTACACTCTGGTCAGAAAATAGAAAAAGTTGCAAAAGATAGCGATAGAGATTATTGGATGATTGCTGACGAAGCTCTTGAATATGGAATGATAGATAGAGTGCTTAGAAGAAGTAATAAAGTAGATTCAAAATAATAATTTTACAATGAGTGATAAACGCTCAAAACAAACATGTAGCTTTTGTGGAAGACCTAAAAGCGAAACAGAGATGCTTATATCTGGCTTAGATGCACAAATATGTAATTACTGTGTATTTCAAGCTAAACAAATACTTGATGAAAATGATAGATTGGACAAAAATAAGCAGTTCAATGAAATTACATTAAAAACTCCTCATGAAATAAAGAATTTTCTTGATTTGTATGTGATAGGACAAGAAGATGCAAAAGTTACTCTTTCAGTTGCAGTTCATAATCATTATAAAAGACTATTGTTTGGTCGCCAAAAAAATGATGATATTGAAATAGAAAAATCAAATATTATATTGGTTGGAGAAACAGGAACAGGAAAAACGCTTCTTGCAAGAACCATTGCTAAAGTTCTTGATGTCCCTTTTTCGATTGCAGATGCAACTGTTTTTACTGAGGCAGGTTATGTAGGTGAAGATGTAGAAAATATTTTAACAAGATTGTTGCAAGTTGCTGATTATAATGTTGAAGCAACAGAAAGAGGAATAGTCTTTATTGATGAAATTGATAAAATAGCGAGAAAGTCAGATAATCCAAGTATTACTCGAGATGTTTCCGGAGAGGGTGTACAGCAAGCTATGCTGAAAATGTTGGAAGGAACAGTTGTAAATGTACCACCACAAGGAGGAAGAAAGCATCCTGAACAAAAAATGATACAAGTAAACACCGCTAATATATTATTTATATGCGGAGGCGCATTTGATGGTATCGAACAAAAAATTGCATCTCGTCTTAGAACTAATACCATCGGTTTTAATTCAGTAACGAATGAAATTGATAGGTCAAATTTATTAAAGTATGTTTCGCCTCAAGATATTAGAAAGTATGGATTGATTCCTGAACTAGTGGGACGACTGCCTGTTTTAACTCATTTGTCTCCTTTAAATAGAGAAAGTTTGATAAGAATATTGAAAGAGCCTAAACATTCATTGATTAAACAGTTTCAAAAACTATTTGAAATTGATGGAGTTAAGTTGTCATTTGAAGAAAAGGCGTTATCCTATATTGTTGATAAAGCAATAGAGTATAAAGTAGGTGCTAGAGGTTTAAGATCAATTCTTGAGAGTGTTTTATTAGATTTAATGTTTGATATTCCGAGCAAAAAGGAAAAGAAAGATATTAAAATAACAGAAAACTTTGTAAAGAAACAACTTCAAAAAAGGAATAATTTAGATGCAATTTGAAAAAAAAATAGAAAAATTGAAGAAAATTGTAAACTTAAATTTACAAAAAAAGAAGCAAAATGAAAATATTTACGATATAACTTTCTAATTATCAAGTGAATAAAATAAAATAAAAATTTTTCAAAAAAAACATTGTAATTACAAAATAAGTTATATCTTTGCAGTCCCATTTGATAAACGAATCAGATGAAAGTTTGAAAGAAAAAAATTATCAAAAAAAATAAAAAAAATTTGGTAGATTGAAAATAATTTGTAATTTTGCAGTCCCAATTTTTTTAAAAGGGTGAAATTGTAAAAAAGTTTACAAGAAAAAAATAAGTTCTTTGAGATATTGAAGCAAGATATAAAGAAGTAAGTGTTCCAAATTATCGAAAGAAATTTGAGATGAAAATTTAAATCCAGAGCATTTAAGATCAATTTTTACAATGGAGAGTTTGATCCTGGCTCAGGATGAACGCTAGCGGCAGGCTTAATACATGCAAGTCGAGGGGCAGCACGGGTAGCAATACTTGGTGGCGACCGGCGAATGGGTGCGTAACGCGTATGCAACCTACCTATAACTGGGGCATAGCTCAGAGAAATCTGAATTAATTTCCCATAATACCATTACTTGGCATCAAGTTTTGGTTAAAGTTCCGACGGTTATAGATGGGCATGCGTGACATTAGCTAGTTGGTAAGGTAACGGCTTACCAAGGCTACGATGTCTAGGGGTTCTGAGAGGATACACCCCCACACTGGTACTGAGACACGGACCAGACTCCTACGGGAGGCAGCAGTAGGGAATATTGGGCAATGGACGCAAGTCTGACCCAGCCATGCCGCGTGCAGGATGACAGCCTTATGGGTTGTAAACTGCTTTTATTCGGGAAAAAACTTTCGGACGTGTCCGGAATTGATGGTACCGTTTGAATAAGCATCGGCTAACTCCGTGCCAGCAGCCGCGGTAATACGGAGGATGCAA
>CAZKDV010000058.1:0-4863 GCA_964551645.1 uncultured Bacteroidales bacterium
CAAACTCATATTCTAAATTTGCGATTGCTTTTCCGCTTATTTCGCTTACAGTCATGCTGGCAATTAAACTGAAAACAAGAGTTCCGACAACTAAAATTTTCCCATGTTGTTCATTCTTACAGTATTCTGTATCAAAATGTATAGGGTGTGGATTCATTGTTAGCAGGGTAAAGATATTGTTATCGCTTTCTGTTATTGTTTTTCCTGGCCAATGTTTGTATATATCACCAATGGATACATCTTCATAATACAAGCCAAATGAGTTTTTCATGTCATGTATCATACTTTGCTTATTTTAAGGTTTTAATATAATTGATATATCTATCATATTCTCTAATATAATCATTTTCTTGATATCGCTCTGATGCTAACACAAGACAAACAGCACCCGATGAGAAGTTTCTGAGTTCTCTCCATATTCCAGATATTATGTGTAAACCGATATAAGGTTTGCTAAGATGAACCACTTTTTGGTTTATGCCATCATTTACAACAACATCAAAAGAACCACTGACGGCAATTACAAGTTGTTCAAGAAATTTGTGTGCATGTCCACCTCTGTCTTGCCCACCGGGTACATCGTAAACATAATATACTCGTTTAATGTTAAAAGGAGCAGTTAACGAATTTTCTATAGGTGTAATGCTGCCTGCACGATTATGAATTTTTGATAATTCAATAACATTGCAATTATATATGCTTCTTTTCTTCATTTTTTGTTTTTAGGAATAAATCAAAATCTCTAATGTAATCGTTTGGATTATAGCTTGTTGACGATATTGAAAGCATAATTGAATTTGTACTAAAGTTTTCTAAATGCCTCCATGTCATTTTTGGAATATACAAACCAACAAAAGAACGATTAAGATGGTATTTCTGTGTTGAAGTGTCATTATTAATAATAACATCAAAACTTCCTGAAAGTGCAATAATTATTTCTTCTTGTTCAAAAAAAGCATGCCCGCCACGAATTTCACCTCCAGGTATGTCATAAATCCAATATACTCTTTTAATTTCAAATGGAATATGTTGATATTGTTCTAAAAATGTCAAATTGCCTCTTGGGTCTTCAAACTTTGGTAGTGTAATTAGCTTTGGAGTCATTTGATGAAAGTTTGACAAAGTTTTGTTTTTATTTAACAAAAGTATTGATTTTTTTTAATATCTACATGGTATTTTGGAAATACAAGAAAATTTTACGAGATATAAATCACTAATACAATATTTTCATTAAGCAAATATAGAAATAACTGAATTTAAGGGAGAGGCTAAAAAAATAATGGCTATACGAGAAAGGCAAAGTAATAAAGAAAAGCTACCACTAACAGATATGAAAACACTTTTTTAAACACATTTCTCTATATTGAATATATTCTTATTATACTTTCAAAACAAAAATTAATGAAAGGGTATAAAAAAATTTTGGTTTATTCCGAAAAAATGATTTAGACTACTTCCTTAAGAATGAGTTAGGTAGCATTTTCTAAATTTAATGACTAAACATCTATGTTACTCTAAAGGAGTGATAAAAGTTGAATCTATATTTAGTACAATACATTGACTCATAGTACTAATGCTGTGGTGTTCAATAGGAAAGATATAATGTGGGATAAAACACAAGATGGTTTACCACAAGCTAATGTATAATAAAATTATGCAAATAAATTATTTTATACTTAAAAATGGAATTCAAAATATTACTGTAACATTTAGTAAAGAGTACTGAATGAGGTACTATTTCGAGAAATTGGGACTCATTACAAAGATATTTGCCTATAATTTACTGAAACTTCTACTCCAGTGGATAGTATTGTTAATATTTAAACTGATAAAATATATGCCTTGATTAAATGCTTTGACAGGAATTTGTATGCGATGTACTCCTGCTTGTTTATAAGGATATTGTTCAAATAGAAGTTTACCTGAGCTGTTGTATATTTGAATGTGAATACTTCCTGCTTGTTTCAGCCCAATTTCAATATTGATATTGTCTTGTGTTGGATTAGGATATGGATTACTTATAAATTCTATGTAATTAAATTCTTGTGATGGGATATATGTGATAACATAATCTTCGTGTATCATTATAGAAACATTGTCAATAATATGATGTTCATCTGTTAGCATAATTATAGAAAGAATAGGTTCTTTTCCCCATATTTCAGCAAATAATTTGTATGTCCCAAGTTGAAGATTTTCAAACAAAAATGATCCGTTTGCATCAGAATAGGTGTATGTTACAGGATTATTTTCTGTGTCTAATAATATAATGAGTACATTTTCAACTGGGATTTTTATTTTTGAATCTTCGTTTATGATAACATTTCCGCTTATTTCTCCAAGACCATCACCATCAATCTCAGTGTCTATTAAATGAATATCGTATTGAATTATTAAGCCAACTTCTCCGACAGAGACAAATGTTGCCTGTGACCAGTACAATACATCTCCATAATATGTTGGTAAGTAATCAAAGAAATATACAGATGAATGGCTGAGATGAGCTTGTACAATATAATTACCATAAGGAATATTTTCAAATAAGTATTGTCCGTTTTCAAGAATTGGAGTTGAAGTCACATAAATAATTCCATTTGACGTTTCAGGCAAGACTGTCAATAAATATACTGTTCCTTTATCTGCAAAGTTATTTCCTGCAAATATCTGTCCACTAAAAAATCCATTTGTCCCAATACTGATAGTTTGACAATATTCATCTACACAATTTGTCATAACATTTGTTATTGTTAAACAAACAGTATATGTGCCATAATTCATAAAGGTAATGACAGGGTTAGGTACATTGGAAGTTGTGCCATTCCCAAAGTCCCATGAATAAATGATATTTGGGTTGGGTGTCACAGTTGAATTTACAGTATAAAAAGAAACAACTGTATTATTTATCTGATATGTAAAATATGCGTTGCACATATTGATTTTGTTTTGAATGGCAATAGTATCGCAATATGTTACAGCAGGACAGTTTGGAAACTGAACGGTAAGACATACTGTATATGTTCCACTATTTGTATATGTATGAACAGGATGATATTCTGATGATGTGTTTCCGTCTCCAAAATCCCAATTCAATTGAATGCTTGTTGAAATTGGAGTAAAATTTGGATAGAATGCAATTTGATTTTCAGAACCATAAATATATGTATAGGAAGCCTGACAAGTATTGTTGTCTCCGATAATAACGTTTTGACAATATATGTTCTGGCAATTACCATTTAACTGTGAAACAACAAGACAGACAACATACACTCCTGGAGTTGAGTAAATATGCGTTGGATTGGGAAGGGTTGAAGTTATTCCATCGCCAAAATCCCAATGATATAAGCATTTTCCTATAGTTTGATTGGTGTTGGCTACAAAAAAATGAACACTTGCAGCTAACTGGGTATATGTAAAATTAGAAGGACAAACATTATTGCAACTTGTAACATGAATTTGCTGACAGTAAGTTATAATTGTATCACAATGAGAAGAATATACTGTCAGGCAAACAGTATAGGTACCTTGATTATTGTAGATATGATAAGGGTTTTGTATGTTTGAAGTTGTATTGTCTCCAAAATCCCAATACCATTTTGCATCATTTGTTTGAGGTACTAGATGTCCTAAGAAAGCGTACTCTTTGGATGCAGTTTCTTGATATGTAAATGTAAGATTACATATCTCTGTTGTTTCTTCACTAATAATAATTGTTTTGCAATATGTGTCAGTACATCCTGTAGTTGTTGTAATAGTCAGACACACTTTATAAGTGCCCGATTGGGAGAATGTATGTTGTGGATTATGAATGTTAGACTCATGTCCATCTCCAAAATCCCAATGATAATTATATCCCGGAATTGGAGATGTAGAGTTTGAACTGAAAAATTTGAGGGTATTTGTATTAGTTATCTGCTGAAAAATAAATGCAGCACTGCAAGTATTGGCTATCTGAACAAAAATCGAATCACAATATGTGCAGGTGGTTGTTGCTGAATAAACTGTAAGACAAACATTATAGTATCCAGTTGCATTGTATGTGTGCGTAGGAATTGCATTAGTAGAGGTTGTTCCATCACCAAAGTGCCATAGATATTGAATATTTGTTGTTTCTGTGGGGACAATAGGAGTGAAAGTAACACCGTAATTCAGTCCACTTGTATATGTAAAATTTATATCACAAGAATTTGTTTGTCCGATTGTGATTGTGGAGCAATATGTGTTGGTACAAGCTGTTGATGATGTTACAGTTAAACATACATGATATGTGCCTGATTGAGCAAAAGTATGAATTGGATTTGGCTGATTTGATACTGCCTCATCCCCGAAGTTCCAGTTATACATATAGTTAGATGTTGGAGTTTCAACGAAAGAACTTAGAAACTGAATAGTATTGGCTGTGCTTGTACACTGATAAGTAAAATGTGCTGAACAATTTGTTGTATTTTGACATATCACAAAATCAGCCTGAATATGAGGTATGGTTCCCTGTGCATTCATCACTACCGTATCTAAAACGGTGTTGTTACAACTAAGTGTTGATACAAGAAACTGAATATTCGGACCTACAACACTTCCGTTTGGCACTGTAATGTTGTACCAGCCATTAGCATTCGTCTGTGTACATCCACTGAACTGAAATGTAGATGTGGCTGGAAATGAATTAACACATACCTCATGATTTGCGATTGCCAAACCATTCTCATGAATAACATATCCGCTGATAATAAGATCTGTGTTGTTTTGTGCAAGTAACTGAACCATACTGATAGCAAATATTCCAAAAAGTAGAAAAAGCAGATGTAATTTTTTCATAATGATTGATTTTAATTGGTTAGACGCAAACAAGTTAATCATTATTTCCCG
>CAZKDV010000058.1:4873-15282 GCA_964551645.1 uncultured Bacteroidales bacterium
ACAAATGGAATAATTAATCATTTAGATTAAAAAATTTTTTAAAAGTTTAAATGTTATGGAACTTTGTATATGTACTTAAAAAAATTTACTTCAAAGAATTTAAACAACTAATATTATGAGTAAAACAATATCTCATTAATCACAAGATTTGCTAAAATATGATCTCCTGCATTTTAGGGGAATTACGATTTTTATTTTAATAAATACAACTATTCCTTTCCTATAAAAATTACTGCTTTGCTTTCTTTAATTGATGGATTGTCTTTGTCAATAAGTTGCATAATATATGTGCCATAGCTTATGTTAATGGGTGCCCAAATTACTTGCTTTTGTCCTTCTGTTACATTTATTTGAGCAACTTGTTTGCCCTGATAGTCGGTTATGTTTATATGAGAAACTTTAATATCTGGGTTAATGTCTATCACAAATTTATCATTAGAAGGATTGGGGTATATATTAAATGATTGCTGTTTTTCTTCTTCTTTTTCAATGTTAGATAAGTTTGGAAGCCCGATGCCAAAGGCATATTGTCCTGGTCTTATGTTTGTAGTACTTAGATATCCTGATACTGCAGCACCTGTTTTTGTAAAGGTTGTAAGTTTCCATGGCTCACTACTATTTGGTCTGTATAATAAAATGAGAGAGTCTGCTGATTGTGTATGAGGTAATAGATTATTATCAAGGTTTCCGCTAGTGCCAGTTGTTTTGTTATATTGAAAGCGGCAATTGATTTTTGCATTTTCGAGATTATTTCCATCTATTTCCCAATATCTATAATCAGACATTCTGAAAACTTGAGTGCCTTCATCAATTTTATCATTTTCTGGAGCAATCCAATGATGTTGAATTATTATTTGAGCTGAATCGCTTTTTACTTTTTCAACTTCAAGTCTGCATAAAACATCATCTAAAGTAATATTACCTTTGGATTTAATGTTTATCTGTCTTTTTGTTGTTGCAAAAGCTGTTTTATAATTTGGATCAATAAGGATTGATTTTGGTTCAAATTCTAATTCAAATTGCTCGTGTGAATGAATATCAGCAAATTGAACAGTATCTAATTTTTCAATTCCATTTTCACCTATAAATAGAACTTCAAATTTGTTATGTGTAGCATAATCCGTTGTCCCTTTTAGTTTTTGGGTAAAATATACATCTACAAAATATTTATTTATATCATTGTTGCTAACTTTAAACGAATCAACTATAAACGTAGAAAAGCCAGGACGATAAACCCAGGCATCAAAAAATGGTTTTAAATCAATACCTGTCTTTGTAGTTAAATATGCTTGCAGTTCGGGCGTCGAAATGTTCTTAAACTCATAATCCTTCAAGTATTGTCTAACAGTTTCAAAGAATAAATCATTTCCTATATAGTGTCTTAACATTTGTGTTACAATAGCTCCTTTTTCGTAAGTTGTAGTGCCGTATATATATCCTTTTTTCATAGGGTATAATGCTTTATATCCGTCATCGGCAATATGTGCATTGTGCAAAACGCCTTTATGCTTATCTCTGACATAATTTTTTCCTTCTTCTTCTCCATATACTGCTTCTCTATAAACATATTCTGAAAACACAGCCCATCCCTCATTAATCCACATATCTTCGGCTGATGCACAAGTAACTAAATTACCAAACCAACTGTGTCCTAATTCGTGTGCAATTACGCTTTCATATATTAATGTTCCGTTAATCAAGATACGCGGATATGCTATATTCATTGCGTGTTCCATGGCTCCGTACATAAAAGGGACTCCAACATATCCAACTCTATCCCATTGATATGTGCCAAAATTTTCTTCATAAGCAATAATTATTTTTTTTAGGTTTGTAAATGTTGCTTCAACATATTTTTCTTCAGAACTTCTAACATAAATATCAATAGGAATGCTTTTTGAAGATAATTCAACTGTGTCAGATACTAAAACATAGTCGGAAACAGCCACAGATACTAAATAAGTCGGAATTTTTTGTGATATTTTCCAATGTGAAGTGATAAATTCAGTTTCAGGATTTTCGGTTTGACTAATAAGTATTCCTCCACAAATAGCAATTTGAGGAGATTTGGTCGTGATATAGAGGTCGTATGACGATTTTGAAGTAAATGTATCAAGGCATGGAAACCATGCTCTTCCGTAAGTATGAGGCTCTACATTCATGCCTACACCTAAGTTGTATGCGTAATTGTTGTCGCTTGAAAACAGAAAGCCTCCAAAGCCTTCGGGGTCTTGTGCCGGTTGTCCTCCGTAATATATGCGAACAGTAAATGTATCGCCCATTTCAATTGTTTCGGGAAATGAAATTTTTAAAATACTATCATTATCGTGTATAAATTCAACCGAATGTTTTTCGTTGAAAAGTATGCTATCAACATTTAGTTTTTCAAGAAATAAGTACATACTATCGGCATTTTCTACTTGAAGCGTAGATGTAATAAGCGTATTGCCATTTATGGTTTTTGATGAAATGTCTGTGATGGAAAGGTTGATTTCGTAATGTAAAATATCATACATTTCCCAATTGTGTGTTTGAGCATTAATGATGCTAAAAAAACTTAAAAATGCAATAAAAAAGAAAAATAGTCTTTTCATAATAAAATGTTTTGTTGAGGAAAATTTGACGAGCAAAGTTAAAGAAATATTGTTTAAAAATAAATTTTAGAAAAAAGAGATAACTTTTTAACGCAAATATGTTAGTGTTAATTAACTTAAATAAGGGTGTGAAATTTAAAAGTAATAAAAAATGAGTTCAAATGTAGAATAGTAAAATATTAATATGTAATTTTGTTCATATTTTTTTAATTCAAAATTATATCAAGTGACAGAAAGACTAGTAATTATTCCAACTTACAAAGAAAAAGAAAATATTGAGCGAATTATCCGCAAGGTTTTCACATTAACTCCCGAATTTCATATTTTAGTCATAGATGATAATTCCCCTGATGGCACTGCAGCAATTGTAAAATCATTAATAAAAGAATTTCCGGAACAATTGTTTATTATTGAACGAGAAGGAAAATTAGGACTTGGAACAGCTTATATTGCTGGTTTCAAATGGGCATTAGAAAGGGAATATCAATATGTTTGTGAGATGGATGCTGATTTTTCACATAATCCTGACGATCTTGTTCGACTTTACGAAGCATGCAAAGAAGGTGCCGATATGTCAGTTGGTTCGCGTTATGTGAAAGGAGTGAATGTTGTAAATTGGCCCATGGGCAGAGTGTTAATGTCATATTTTGCAAGTAAATATGTTAGGTTTATTACACGCATGAAAGTTCATGATGCTACGGCAGGATTCGTTTGTTATACTCGCAAAGTACTTGAAAGTATTAATTTAGATAAAATTACTTTCATTGGTTATGCTTTCCAAATTGAAATGAAGTTTACTACTTGGAAGTTAGGATTTAATGTAGTTGAAGTTCCAATAGTTTTTACAGACAGAACAGAAGGACAGTCAAAAATGAGTAAAGGAATTTTCAAAGAAGCTATTTTGGGAGTGGTTAAACTTAAATTTAGAAATATAAAAAAAATTCATTCTTAATATTTAATATAATGACTTCTGGTATTCTCATCAAAAATGTAAATATCGTCAATGAAGGTAAAATTCAACAAGCTGATATAATTATTCGAGATGAAATAATTGAAGATATTGTTTTTAACAATCAATTTACATCGTTTCAAGAATTAACAGTAATTGATGGGCAAAATTTATATGCGCTACCGGGCATTATAGACGATCAAGTTCACTTTAGGCAACCCGGACTTGAGCATAAAGCAGATATCTATACCGAATCAAAAGCTGCAGTTGCTGGTGGAGTAACTTCATATATGGAAATGCCTAACACTGTTCCACCTACAATTACTCAAGAATTATTGGAAGCAAAGTACAAAACAGCATCTGATTTATCTCTTGCAAATTATTCATTTTACATGGGAGTTACCAATAATAATGCTGATGAGGTTCTTAAAACTCCTCTTGATGATGTTTGTGGCATTAAAATATTTCTTGGTTCTTCTACTGGGAATTTACTTGTAAATAAAATTGATACAATTGAGAAGATTTTTTCTAAAACTAAACACATTGTTGCAGTGCATTGTGAAGACGATGATATTATCAATCAAAACTTATTATACTATAAACGCAAGTTCGGTAGCAATATTCCAATATCATACCATCATCTTATTAGAAACGAAGAGTCATGCCTTAAATCTTCGTATTTCGCGGTTGAATTAGCAAAAAAGCATAAAACCAGATTACATATTCTTCATTTATCAACCTTAGATGAACTTAGTTTGCTTGACAACTTACTCCCTATAGAGCAAAAACATATTACTGCCGAAGCATGTGTGCATCATCTATGGTTTACTTCAGATGATTATGAAAAGTATGGTGCAAAAATCAAATGGAACCCAGCAATTAAGAATAAAAAACATAGAGAGGCTTTACGAAAAGCTTTGTTAAGCGGCTTAATTGATGTTGTTGCAACCGATCATGCACCTCATTTACTTAATGAAAAGAATAATTTGTACGAATTATGTCCTTCGGGTGCTCCAATAATACAACATTCCTTATTGTTGATGTTAGAGCTAGTGAAAAAAAATATAATCCCTTTACATGTTTTAGTGCAATTGATGTGTCATAATCCTGCTAAACTTTTTCAAATTCATAAAAGAGGATTTATTCGCAAGGGGTATTATGCTGACTTAGTATTGCTTGATTTGGAAAAAGAAACTCAGATTTCTCAACATAACATATATTCAAAGTGTAAATGGTCACCAATTGAAAATCAAACTTTATCTTCAAGAGTTGTTACAACAATAGTAAACGGTCATATTGTGTATAATAATGGCATTTTCAACGAAACAAAAAAAGGAAAGCGTTTGCAGTTTGACAGAAGTTAAAATTGAATCATCATTTTTACATTGAGTTGTCGTGGAGTTAAATAATTCGGTATAGCATACATTCTGCCAGTAACATCAGCTATCCAAATATAAGAAATAGTGTTGTTTACTTGTAAAAGATTAAGAACTTCAATACTAATCCATGCATTTTTTATATATTTAAGAAAGGTTTGATTATATCCAGCTTCGCTAATTAATTGCTTTGAAATACCTAAATCTACTCGTCTGTACGATGGCATTCGTAAGATATGTTTGTGTTTTTCTGTGTTTGGTGGTCCAAAAGGCAAACCACTTCCAAAAAATATTCCCAAGTGCATTTTTATAGTTGGATCATTAGGCAAATAATCTTGAAAATACAGGCTAAAACTAATTCTTTGGTCAGTTGGTCGTGGTATAAATCCCGGGTATATGGTGTCGCTGCGTACAATTATATTGTTTAGGGTATAACCTTTAATTATTTGTTCGCTATCTGAGTTATAGTTGATAATATATTTATCATCTAAAATATCTTCTTGAGTTTGCATAAAAGACAAATTTGCCCATGATTCTATGCCTTTCACAAATTCGCCATTTATTTTTAAATCTATGCCTTTTGCAAATCCTTTAGATTGAATATCTGGCAGATACTTAATTCTGACATTATCAACGATGTATGGTATTAAGTTATTTAAATGCTTGTAGTATAATTCAGAAGAAAATTTAAATGGTCTGTGCCATATCATCAAATCAATATCCATACCTGCAACAATATGTATTGATTGTTGTGCTTTGATATTTTTATTTATTGTTCCATCAATATTTCGCAATTCTCGATAAAATGGGGGTTGGTAATATATACCACTTGCAAATCGGAATGTATAATTTTCTAATCTGTGAGGCTTGAAACTAAGTGTAGCTCTGGGACTAAATATAAACTGTTTGTTCAAAGACCAATGTTGTGTTCTAATTCCTGCATTAAGAATAAATTTGTTACTATCTATATCAAATTCCCTAATAGCTAAGCAATAAGCAGTATTTCTAAAAGATTGAATTTGAACTTCAGAAAACAGAGTATCTTGTAGTTTTAATTGTAAATATGGTTGGGCGGAAGGTTCGCTGTAGCCAGGTGAGTCAATATTGTGAGGTAGTGAATATCCTGCTGAATCAATATATGTCCATTCGGAGATATTATCAAGAATGTGTTCAAATTGCATCTTTGCTCCCCATTGGAATTTTGTTTTATCTTTAAAAAAATGTCCTTTATGCTCAGCATTGATTACACCCGCTGTTAAAAAATTTCTTGTATTATTCAAAAAACTTCCAATCCCTCTATTTTCAGAAATATCACCAAAATCTGGTTTCCCAAAATCTGTTTCAAGTTTTCCCAATCTATATTGTCCGAGTATATCAAATGTTTCTTGTTCTTTGGATATAAAACCAGAAAGATTAAAGGTGAGTTTTGTGAAAATATTTGGTTTATGTGTTAATGAAACTGCTTGTTTGAATAGTGAAAATTTATCCACTTCTTGCCCGTCAAAATACACCATGACTCGATATGCTTCATTGATTGTTCCGTATGAGGTTTCGCGTGTTTCTGGAATAATTTTGAACGAATTAAAACTAATATATTCTAACAAAGATATTTGTGTCTTTTCAGAAAGTTTATAAGTGAAATATGTTTGCACATCAACAAATTGAGGCTTGTAATCTCCCTTAGTTTCCATTGATTTGAGCAAGTACTGATTAGTTTTGTATCTAACACCTGTTAAATGTGTGAATTTTTTGTTTTCAGAAATTCCTTCCAAATGAATGTTTCCACCAAGTAAACTAGCAAAAGCACTACCTGAAAAACTTTGTGGCGTTTTGTATGTTATATCAAGAACAGATGACATTTTATCTCCATAAGAAGCATCAAATCCGCCCGATGAAAAAAATACAGACTCAGCCATATCTGAGTTTAAGAAACTTAATCCTTCTTGCTGTCCTGAACGAACCAAAAAAGGTCTGTAAACTTCAATTCCATTGACATACACTAAGTTTTCGTCATAATTACCTCCTCTAACTGAATATGTTGATGATAGTTCAGATGTTGTTGATACACCCATTGCTGTTAGCTTGATGAGCTGTTCAAGTCCGCTTGATGCTGAAGGTACAAAATGCGATTGTTTGGAGTCTATTTTTTGCATTCCTTCACTAATGTTTTTACGGTCTGCCGATATTTCAACTTGAGGAAGTTGAGTTTCGCGTGATGACAATTGAATATTTAGCTGCTTGCGTTCATTTGCTTGCAAATATACTGATTGTCGGTAGGTTTTGTATCCAATTCGAGAAAAAGCAATTACAAGATTAGTTTCTGCAGGAATAGATATTTCAAAAAATCCATTTTCATTGGTTATTGTACCTCCTGGATTGTTTATTATCGCAATATTGACAATTTCTAATGCTTGATTTTTTTCATCTGTAACCTTTCCGTATATTACCGATTTTTGTTGCGCACTAAGTGTATTGTTTAAAGCACTTATGCTACATAATAATATAAGGAAAAGATATTTAACCTTCATATTGTTTTACAAAAAGTGTCATTAGTAAATGAATATCAGCTAAAGTAAGGCTGCAAATTTACAAAACTTCAATAATAATTGACTTTTATTCATAATCAGAGGGATAAACTTTATTTGCATTCTTATTGTATTTTTTAAACTCTCCATCTTTCCAAGCCTTGAAAAAAGCTCCCCAAGCAAATGGATTAAAAAGGTTATTTTGAGGAAGTTGTCCCATAGTGTAATAATTGCTAATTTGTTTTTGAATGTATTGTTTGTAGTTCATATTTCCGTCCATTGCTACATATACATAACTATCTTTTAGTCCCATCATTGCAATATTTTTCTTGGCTCTTTCATAGTCATCTTCTGGAATATGTAAGGAAATAAATGCTTGTTTGAATTGAGAAGGAGTAGGCCATGGATAAATTACGGTTTCAGACAAATATATAGTGTCAGTTTGCATCACTTGAAACATAGTGTATTGGTCTTTGGTCAATGTATCAGGAATTACATATTTTGTTTTTTTGAAACCTAAGGCTGAAAATAGAATTGTGTCATTTGCTCTTGCAACAAATGAAAAAAAACCGTGAAAGTCAGATATTGTACCTCTATTTGTTCCCTTAACATAAATATGAGTAAATGGAATAGGGTTGAGGCTATCAGCAGTAACAACTCCGCCTGAAAACTGAATTAGCTTAGGTCTTTCCTGACTAAACACAAGAGAAGACATTATTAGCAAAACAAAGAAAATTATTAGGTAGCGGATGTGCATAACTTAAAACATTGAAACGCTATCTTGGTGATTTTATTTTGAAAAACAAAAAAGCCGAAAACTTCGGCTTTTTTGTTAGTTTTATTTGGACATAATTATTATTTAATAAGAGTCATTTCGTTAATCAAATTTGTGGCGCCTGCAAACTTATCAGTAATAAATAATACATATCTAATATCTACTGAAATTGTGCGTTGCACACTTGGTTCAAATTGAATGTCTCCACTCATTGATTCCCAGTTTCCGTCAAAAGCTATCCCAATTAAGTGTCCATTAGCATTAATAACGGGGCTACCTGAATTGCCTCCTGTAATATCATTATCTGAAAGGAAACAAATATTTAGTTCTCCATTTTTACCATAAATGCCAAAATCTTCATTTTTGATTAATTGCATTAATCTTTCTGGAACTACAAATTCTTCGTTGTTTGGGTCTTCTTTTTCTATAATTCCTTTCATAGTGGTAATGTAATCATAATGTACAGCATCAGCAGCAGTATAATCAAGTACTTTTCCATAAGTTAAGCGTAAAGTAAAATTAGCATCGGGATAAAACTTTTTATCTTTTTGCATTTCTTGTAAGCCAGCAACAAAAAGCCTTTTACCTTTTTGTAGGCGATCATTAATGTCTTCAGATAAATTAATATATTTAAAATAATTATCAAAAAATGATGACATAGTTTTATAAGCAAGGTCTTTACCAATAGCCTTATAAGTAGGTTTTTTCAAAAAGGCATCCATGCGAGCCTTATCAGTAAATATTGATTTTTTAAATACATTATTAGCGAATTTATCTATATTTCCTTTGTATTTTTTATCAATAAAAACATAAATATCGGGTTGCATTTCTTTAGAAATGTCGGCTTTAAAAATTTTAAGCATAGCTGCAAATAATTTTTGCTCAGTAGGTGCATTATAATCTTTAAAGAACTTTTCAGAAATATTTGAATAATATTTCGATAGCTGCATCAATCTGTCATTATCAAATGATTTATCTTTTAACCCATCGTGTAAATACTTAAATTTCCATGCTGTCTGAATAACATCAGAACCAAGGTAAATAGCTTCAAAAAAGTAGTTTGAAACTTTTTCATAATTTTTATTATTTTCATACCCATATTTAATATCGTTAAGAGCTTCTCCGTATTTAGCTTTTCTTTGAGAGTCGCCACTATTAACCCATTTAGTAAATTCATCTTCTAAATCTTTCTTTTTTTGATAAACATTAAGTCTTTTGAGTCCTCTTCTTTGACCAATAAAATTTTTCCAGTAATTACTTGTCTGTGCTTTTTTTGAAGCATACTGAATTCTCACAACATCGCTTTCTGCCATATCATTATTTAGAATATCTAAAATCTGTGTTCTGATTTTAATATTATTAGGCAGAGTTTGCTCAACTTCCTGCTGAATTCCATAAGATGTTAAATATCTGTCAGTTGAACCAGGGAAACCAAGTATCATAGCAAAATCATTTTTTTTAACTCCTTTTAAAGAAATAGGTAAAAAATATTTTGACTGCATTGGAATATTTGATTTAGAATATTCAGCAGGCTTGCCATCCTTGTCGGTATAAACTCTGAATAGTGAAAAATCGCCAGTATGACGGGGCCACATCCAATTGTCAGTATCGCCGCCGAATTTACCAATTGAAGATGGAGGAGCTCCAACAAGTCTAACGTCAGTATATACTTCGTATACAAAAAGATAATATTCATTGCCTTCAAAAAAACTTTCAACTACAGTTTCATAAATTTCATTTTCGCTTGCTTCACTTTCAATAGTACCAATTATTTCATCGATTTTTTGTTTTCTTTCTTTTTCAGGCATATTATCGTTAACAACTGCAAGTACTCTTTTAGTAACATCCTCAATGCGAACAACAAATTTTGCTTTAATATTTTCATTTTGCAATTCTTCAGACTTGTTCATCGCCCAAAAGCCATTGGTAAGATAATCGTGTTCAATTGAACTATGTTCCTGAATAAAGCTATAACCACAATGGTGGTTGGTAAGTATAAGCCCGTCGGGTGAAATAATTTCGCCTGTACAACCACCGCCAAAAATAATAATAGCATCTTTAAGACTTGAATTATTAACACTGTAAATTTCTTCGGCAGTTAATCGCAATCCCATTTTTTTCATATCAACATAATTAAGTCTGTTGATTAATAATGGTAACCACATACCTTCATCAGCCTTTATTGGCATA
>CAZKDV010000059.1:0-15122 GCA_964551645.1 uncultured Bacteroidales bacterium
ATAAAACCGAAAGACTTAATGATTTGCTTGAAAATCAATCAGTTGCACATCTTGTTATCTCAATTCAAAACTTATCGACTAAGCGAAAGAATGAAATTGCAAATGTAGCTTTGCAACATAATGTAAAAGTTTTGGTTGTTCCACCCGTTTTTAATTGGATTAATGGAGAACTAAGTTTTAATCAGATTAAGAAAATTAAAATTGAAGATTTATTGGAAAGAGATGTTATAGAGTTAGACAATAAAAAAATTTCTTCATTTTTGAATAATCAAGTTGTATTAGTAACTGGTGCAGCAGGTTCAATCGGGAGCGAAATAGTTAGACAACTTGCCAAATATTCGCCAAAGTATATTTTGTGCATTGACCATTCGGAAACAGGTTTGTATAATTTAGACCTTGATTTGAACAAACTTAAAAAAAATCATATCTGCAAATTAATTGTTGGAGATATAAGAGATGAAGTAAAGATGAGACATATTTTTGAGGAACATAAACCTATGATATGTTTTCATGCGGCTGCCTACAAACATGTACCAATGATGGAAAATCAAGTGCTTGAAGCAATCAAAAATAATGTATTAGGAACTAAGTTGTTAGCAGATTTGTCGGTTGAGTTTAAATGTACGAGGTTTGTAATGATTTCTACGGATAAAGCAGTAAATCCGACAAGTGTGATGGGTGCATCAAAGAGGATGGCAGAAATTTATGCACAATCACTTTCAAAAAAACAAAATATCACAAAGTTTATTACAACTCGTTTTGGAAATGTACTCGGTTCAAATGGCTCGGTTATTCCGCTATTTAGACAACAAATTGAAGAAGGTGGTCCAATAACAGTAACGCATCCCGAAGTAACAAGATTTTTCATGACTATTAAAGAGGCATGTCAGCTTGTTTTAGAAGCTGCCGTTATGGGAAATGGAGGAGAGATTTTTATTTTTGATATGGGCAGTTCGGTTAAAATTGTAGATTTAGCCAAAAGAATGGTGCAATTGTCGGGATTAACACTTGGTAAAGATATTCAAATTGTATATTCAGGCTTGCGTCCCGGAGAAAAGCTATATGAAGAACTATTGAATAATATGGAAAATACCTTGCCTACTTATCATAACAGAATTTTAATAGCAACAGTGAAAGAATATGAATTTGATGAAGTAAATAAAAAAATGGAAGTTTTAAAATCTTATAGCACAGAGCATGATGAGGATAGTATTGTTAAAGAACTAAAACAACTTATTACTGAATATAAAAGTCATAATTCAAAATATGAAATATTTGACTAAAATTATAGGCTATTCGAAAGTAAAGGTAAGATAGAAAACTTTTGAATTTATTTTTTTGATAACATCATTAAAAACATTTGGTTCTCTATATATCACATTATTTAAGCCATAAGCCATTTTAAGCTCAATTCCGAATTTAAAATATTCTAAATAAAAATCAAATCCTACACCTAATTCGGCAGTAAAATCATCTCGTTTTAGTTTCACTATTTCATCATTTTCGCTTTTCTTTTTTGATAAAGATGCTAAATCTATTGAATATTTTGGACCGCCAATCAGATATGCGCGCGTATTAGTCATTCTGTTTGACTTAAACTTTATCGAAAGCGGAAATTCCACAAAAGTTGACTCGATTCTTTTGTTAAATTCTCCTATAGTGGTGTCATTAATTAAGATTGAGTATTTTAAGACTCGATCGCCGAAAGAAAGAGTTGGCACAAATCGAAGGTTAAAATTATCTGCCAATCTTAAATCAGATACTATTCCAATATGAAACCCCCATTCGGGTGATGAATTGAAATATAAAACAGGCATGGTATCTGTGATTTCGCCAATTCTTTTGGTTGAAAAGTCCATTTGATTTACTCCTAGAATAAAGCCGAATCGAACTTTTTTTAAATCGTAAGTGTGAAGATTTTGAATGCGTATTTTTTGTTGTGCAAATACACTTGTTGAGCATGTGATTAGTAAAATAGTTAGTAAATATGCAATTTTCCGCATACAATTTTTATTTTGTAGCATTTAAAACGCTTGTAAGAAAAATATATTGTGATGAAATAAATGAGATGCTTTTACTCTATTGTTCCACTTACGGTAGCAATACCATAAGGAATGAATGATTCGTCTGTATAAATTCTATCTCCACGCCTTCTGATATCAACTTTAACTTGTCCCATACCAGTATTGTTTTTGGCACTCAAGAAAACATAGGTGCCTGGCTTTGCACTAAATGAATATTCCCAATTTTTTTTAGCACTAGTTTTTTGAAAATTGCCGTATTCATCAATGTATTCAATGTGGTAATCCTGAGCTGTTCCTGTAACTTTGTAGCTAACTTCTCTGTTGAAAGTAAAAGGAGCATTATTTTTATCGCATGCTACAAAAATCATTGATAAAAAGAAAACTATTATTAATGAGTTTTTCATACTGAAATAGTGTTTTAGATTGGTAAAATTACAAAAACTTTTGAATTGAGATTAAATTTTCAATTATTCTTTTAAAATATTAGCAGATAATAGATGCAATAAAAAAAGCATTCGATAGTATCTTGCTAATTATCAAATGCTTAGTTTATATGTGGTTTGTGAAAATTATTTTTTCAACAAATCTCTAATTTCAGTTAGTAAAACTTCTTCAGTAGTTGGAGCTGGAGGAGTTAGTGGTTCTGGTTTGGCAGGAGTTTCTCCTTTTTTCTTGGCGCTATTTAAAGCTTTGATTACCATGAAAATTGAGAAAGCAATAATTAAGAAATCAAAACATTCTTGAAGAAAATTACCATAATTTAATGTAACAGCCTCAGCTTCAGCTGTTGCTCTGTTCAAAACTAACTTTAGATCTGTAAAATTAACTCCCCCAATTAGCAAGCCGATAGGAGGCATAATAATGTCATTTACTATTGAAGAAACTATTTTTCCAAAAGCAGCTCCAATTATGATACCAACAGCCATGTCTGTTGCATTGCCTTTTATGGCAAATTCTTTAAATTCATTAATTAATTTCATATCTATTATATTTTGTTAAATTGTTTTTATGTGATAAAACTTATTGTTTAACGATTTTTTTGATGTGCAAAGTTACATTTTTTTATTATTACAAATGTTTTAGAATTAAGATTTTTGTTTTTAATGTTAAATGTATTTACTTGCGTGTTGCGTGATTGTTTTTATATCTACATGATAAAAATTTATTTTATTTTCAAACTCTAACAGTAGAAGTATTTGTAATTTTGTAAAAGTGAAACTATAATACTTTTTTGACTATTATTTTGATGTATTATTGAAATGAAGAATTATTTTAAAATTGATTACTTTTTATTTACGATAATCACATTTATTATTCTTCATGTATTATCTATCAAATCTTTTTCTCAAAATTGTGTTGCTGACGCTGGAATTAATAAATTTATATGCTTAGGCGATACTATAGTTATTGGGGGTAACCCTACTGCAAATGGTTTTAACTCAAATCTTGTATATCAATGGCAACCTAAAGATGGTTTAAATAATCCTAATATTGCTAATCCTTTGGCAAACCCTATAAATACGACTACATATTTAGTAACTATCACAGACGGAATTTGCACGGATACTTCTTCGGTTACGATTGTAGTTAACAATAATCCTAAGCCAGTAGCACACGCCATAAGTCCGGTTTGTAAAGACGCTACTTTATTTCTTTCTGCCAGTACTGGAGTATCATGGAATTGGTCAGGTCCAAATGGCTTTTCTTCTATGGCTCAAAATCCGGTAATAACTTCTGTAACTTATGCAGCCGCTGGATTATATAGTGTAACAGTAACAAATGTTCAAGGTTGTAAGGGGTCAGATTCTGTATTAGTGGCAGTTAATCCCAATGCTGTTGCAACTAGCAATAGCCCAATTTGTAGTGGAGAGGATTTGAATTTATATATTGATAATGGGAAAGCATGGCAGTGGTCTGGTCCTAATGGTTTTACTTCAAATATTCAAAATCCAGTTATTTCCAATCCTACACCAAATATGAGCGGAGATTATAGCGTTACTATTTCAGATATGCAAGGCTGCTTAGGGGAGTTCAAAGTTACTGTTGATGTATATTCAAGCCCTAAACCTAAAGTGAGTAGCAATAGTCCACTTTGTGTTGACGATACTTTATGGCTTACAGTCAATGAAGGAGAACAGTGGGAGTGGAGTGGTCCAAATGGTTTTACTTCAAGTTTGCAAAATCCAGTTATTTCAAACATAAGTACAACAGCTGCTGGAATTTATTCTGTTATTGTTACCAATGCCGACGGCTGCTCGTCAACAGTAAGTACAAACATTGAGATATATCCCAACCCGATACCAAACATTCAGAGCAATAGTCCGCTTTGTTATGGTAACACACTAAATTTGTCGGTTGATAGTGGTACTTCTTGGTTATGGTCAGGTCCGAATGGCTTTTCTTCCACCTCCCAACATCCGAGTATTTCGTCAGTAACTTCGTCTCATAATGGTACTTATAGTGTAATTGCTACTAATGGATATAGTTGCACTTCTGTAGCTTTTGTTGATATATCTGTAAATAGTGCATTACTTCCTCAATTAACTAGCAATAGTCCTGTTTGCGAAGGAGAGTCTTTAAATCTTTCAGTTGATATTGGCAATTCATGGCAGTGGTCAGGTCCAAATGGTTTTACCTCTAATTTGCAAAATCCGAGTATTCCAAATGTAAGCTCTCTAATTAGTGGTGCTTATAGTGTAACGATTTCTGATGCACAGTCTTGTTCTGGAGTAGGCACAATCAATGTTTTAGTAAATCCATCTCCACATACGATATTGCTTAGTAATAGTCCTATTTGTGAGGGCGAAACTTTGAATTTATCAGTTGATGTTGGTGTGCTTTGGACTTGGTCGGGACCAAATGGTTTTACTTCTTCTTTGCAAAATCCAGTTATTCCGAACATAAGTGAAAAAGAAGCTGGGATTTATTCAGTTATTGTTACCAATGCAGACGGTTGCTCGTCAACAGTAAGTGCAAATATTGAAATATATTCCAATCCGACACCAAATATTCAAAGCAATAGTCCGCTTTGTGATGGTAGCACACTAAATTTGTCGGTTGATGGTGGTACTTCTTGGGTATGGTCAGGACCAAATGGTTTTTCTTCCACTTCTCAACATCCGAGTATTTCATCAGTTACTTTGTCTAATAATGGCACTTATAGCGTAATTGCTACTAATCAATGGAAATGTACAAATACAGCTTCAATTGATATTTTTGTCAGCTTAAATCCAGAACCGATTGCAACAAGCAATAGCCCTATTTGCGAGGGGTATGATGTTTTGTTAAGTGTGAATACCGGAGTTTCATGGCAGTGGTCAGGTCCAAATGCTTATACTTCTTCTTTGCAAAATCCAGTTTTAGATAATTCTTTTTCATCGCAAAGTGGCACATATAATGTTTCGGTTACTAATGAATATGGCTGTACGGGTACTTCTACTATAGATGTTTTGATTTATGAAGTTCCACAAATCACCATTTTAGCAAATCCACTAAGTGTATGTTATGGCGAAAGTATAAGTCTTTCGGCTTCGGGTGGAGTATCTTATGTGTGGAATACTGGTAATACAGAATCTTCGTTTGTTCACACTCCCCAAAAAACTACAATATATGCAGTTACGGCTACCGATAATCAGTCTTGTGTTGGCACAGCAGAAATAGAAATAATAGTTTTTCCATCGCCGGTAGTTGAAATTTTAACCTCTGATTCTGTAATATGCGATGGTAATTCAACAACACTTGTTGCAAGTTCAACAACTTCTGCTTCAAATTATGAGTGGAACAATAATCATACTACTAACACAATAACAGTAAGCCCTGACGAAACAACTTTTTATAGCGTTGAAGTTATAGATATTAATGGTTGTTCAGCTGATGCAAGCATTAATATTGTAGTAAAACCTATACCTTATGTCGATTTTAAAGCCGATTCCTTATTTGCTTGTACTCCTTTAAATGTACAATTTTCAAGTTTGTCTTCTCCAGATTTATTGCATTATTGGAGTTTTGGAGATGGGAAATATGCTACTATTATTAATCCTGAGCATTTGTATGTTGACGAAGGCAAGTTCGATATTACACTAACTGTTACATCTTCCGAAGGTTGTGCAAATTCAGAAACCAAAATGGAGTATATAGAAACTTATCCGCAAGCAGTTGCATCTTTTTTTACTTCTTCGGATACTTATGAATTGTATGAGAGTGATATAAAATTCATAAACCTATCCACAAATGCTTATTCTTCCGAATGGCATGTCGAGCCGTATAACTATGTTTCTCAAGATGAACATTTAGTGTACACCTTCAATCAGGTTGGAAAATCAACAATCACTTTGTATGTTAAGAGCCATAATGGTTGTGCCGATTCAATTTCAAAAGATATTTACATTAATCCTTTAAGTACTTTTTATATGCCTACATCTTTTACCCCTAATGGTGATGGGCTTAATGACTATTTTGGAGCTTACGCAGAAGGAGTTGATGTGTATGATTATGAAATGCTCATTTATGACAGATGGGGTAAGTTGATTTACAGAACTTATGACTTAGACGAAAAGTGGGATGGCACGATTATGCAAACAGGAGAAGCTGCTGTGGAGGGCACATATATTTGGGTGGTGTTGATGAAAGAATCGCATGATTTTGAGGGCAAGATGCTTAAGCAAGTGGGCAATGTAACATTATTCAGATAGGTAGGGCATAAGTAGAACAGATAAAAAGTAAAACTTGATTTAGCTTGCAAAAAGCATTATCTTTGAAAGATATTTTTACAATCAAGCCATGAAGAAACATTATTTAACTTTATTAACGATTTCTATTTTCTTTATTCCCATGTCCTTATTTGCACATATTTGGCGTGTAGGAGCCAATCAGGATTATACTGCTCCCAGTCAAGTGTCGAGTTTAGTAAATAATGGAGATACTATTGATATTGATGCTGGTATTTATCCGGGAGATGTTGCCGGCTGGAGTGCAAACAACCTTACATTTAGAGGAGTAGGAGGCATGGCACACTTGCAGTCAAACGGCAAGGCTTGGGGACAAAAAGCTATTTGGGTTATTGCTGGAGACAATAATTACATAGAAAATATCGAGTTTTCGGGCTGTAGTGTTCCAGATAAAAACGGAGCAGGTATTCGCCTTGAGGGTCAAGGGCTTACCATTATTAGATGCTACTTTCACGACAACGAAAACGGAATTCTCACTTCGCTATCATCAACAAAAAAAATACATATTGAACAGTGTGAATTTGCCCGAAACGGACATGGAGATGGATATTCTCACAATCTCTATATAAACCACATAGATACACTGCTGTTTCAATACAACTATATTCATCATGCTTTTGTGGGGCACGAACTGAAAAGCCGCGCTCATGTAAACATCATTCTTTATAATAGATTTTCGAATGAAAGCGACGGAACTGCCAGTCGTTGTATTGATCTTCCTAATGGGGGTGTCGCCATACTAGTGGGCAATGTTATTCATCAAGGAGCATCAGCTACCAACAACAATATGGTGGGGTATGGACTGGAAGGGCTATCCAACAATTCGCCTCACCAATTTATTGCAGTAAATAACACCTTAGTCAATGAACGGTCTATCTGCAACTTTTTCAGTATCAACGCTTCATCAGACCTATTTAAAGCTTATAACAATATTTTAGCGGGAGGTGGCAATTTCAATCTCGACAACTTTCCCGCAAATACTGACACAGCAACCAATATCTCAGGCTCTATTAATGATTTTGCATTTGCTGACCCATCGCAATACGACTTCCGTTTGACTGATCAAAGTGTTCTGGTTTTAGATATGGCAGCGAATCCTGAAACATTTGGAACTATTTTACTGTCACCTAATCTTATATATGTTCATCCTGCCCAATTTTCCCAGCGATGTATACATGGACAAACTGATATTGGAGCTTACGAATACTGTGGAAATGTTGGTGTCATAGAGAATTGTAGCGATATATTATCGTTCCAGCTTAGCCCAAACCCCGCTTCAAGTCATGTAACTATTGAATTAACAGCGAGTACCAATGGCTCAGGAAATATAATTGTGAGAAATATGCAAGGGCAAATAATGGTATGCCAAACTTTGCAATGGGGTGTCGACAAAAATAATTTTATCTTGCCTTTAGAGAACCTGTCGCCCGGAATTTATTTTGTGCATATTGACACAAAAAATGCTTTTTACACTCGTAAGCTCATAGTTCAATAGTTTGATTATTAGTTGTTTAATATGAAATACCATAGAGCTTAAAAGGAATCAAGCAGAGAATTGTTAGAAAGTTAAACTTGATTTAGCTTGTAAAAAAATATTATCTTTGAAAATTATTTATGCAATAAAGGTATGATTAAATTGAGCCGTATTATAGTCGCTATTTCATCAATACTTTATTTTGTGATATTGATTTTGTTTTTGATACAAATATATAGATCAGTATCAAATTTTAACATTTTTAAGTGTGATGATGATTTAAAACATGCTTATTCGCATCAAATTATACCACCATTAGTGTCGGATACTACTGTGTTTTGGGCAATGATAGAGCAAACTTCAGATATAAATAAAATCACTAATCTTTCAGTTTTTGACTTTCAAACAGAAACATACAAATCTATTTATACACCTAAAAATACAAATAGTTTGATATTAGCTTATGCCCATAATGCTAATCAATGGTTGTTTATGCTTGGAACAGAATCTCTTTTTGATATTGAGTTTGTGTTTATTGATAAGGACACTTCGATTGTGGATATTCCAATACCTCAAAATGTAAATGTTTCAAGGATATTGAGTTTGGCTGTTCATCAACAAAATCCTGAATTTATTGCACTTGACTCTACAATGACTGGATTTGATAGATATAGGTATATAAATGATACTTGGACGAAACAATCTGTTTTTATAAATCCTTTTTATAAGAGAATTTCTAAACCTATAGCTTCGTTTTATCATGGCGGTTGGCATTATATATTGCAATCAAATTATTATAAAAAAGAAGAGCTATATGTGCCAGTTAGCAGTGGGAACACAAACTTGTTCTTTTTCAAAAATGAAGTATCAATGTATTATCATAATGAAATTATTAATCTGAATGGTGTTTCATTGCAAACAAATTTTGATGCTTTATTAAGTGGAATTTTATATAATAATGATTTTTGCAATTCAGCGGAAAATTACTTGGTTTTACACCCATTTTCAGTATATAAAAGTATTTGCCCAGACGACTATGAGCCAGTTGCAACATATATAATAGTAGATGACAATTTGCAAAGATTTCCTTTATATACTAAAACGCATGATGATATTATTAGTCTAAATTTGCTTGACAGAACAAAAGATGCTAAGAAAGAAGTAAGGATTGAATATTCACCTAAAAATAAACAACATATTTTTTCGACAAATGAGCAAGTTATTGGCAAAATAACATCAAAAATGCAAAACACATATTTATTGCCATTCAGAAAAACTTATTTTCTTATTGCAGATAATACACAGTTTTGTAAGTTGAATAACGAGTTTGAAAGGCTTGATAAACATAGCTTAAAAGATAAGAGTAAGCAACTTTTTTTGAATATACAAGAGCAAATTGTAAATAATCCGTTGAAATTTAAGTTTTATGGAATACCGTTTTACATAACTTTTTATCCAATTGCATTTGTGTTGGCGTTTTTTATTTTTTTTGTAAAAAAAGTATTTTTTACTCCAAAACGACCTGCTTATTCGAGAAGATATGTTAAGCGAGTTTATTTTGCAAATTTCTTTATGCCGTTTTGCGTTTTACATATTATATTTAGCCTTGTTTTTATCATTGAGTTGGTACGCTTTTTTCAATAAAAAAGAACTTTTATAAAGAGCAAAGAAATTTCATTGTATCAATACCATCAGCATAATCATCAATTTGGGGTTGTTGAGACTGTCCTAAAGGAATTGCATTGTCAATATCCGAATGTGAACTAATTATACATTGAATTTCATATGTTTGGCTTAATATTGAGTTTTTTACTTCTGTAATATTGCTATATTCCTCAAAATTAACAATACTAATTGGTGATTGAAGAGCAGTAGAGGGCATTAGTATATAAAAATCTCCATCAATAAAAGCAGTTTCGTTAATTAAAAGAATTGATTTATTGTAGATGTAATTGTTATAATATGGCTTGTGTTGCTTTATATAGCTAAATTTATTTGATGCTTTAATGAAATTTGACCAATCATAATTTTGAGGAACATACATCTTTGATACATTTCTACAGCCTAATCCGAAGTACATAAATATATCTTTCAAAACACTCTGCAATTGTTCAATACTTTCATTTCCATCTAATATAGCAATGCTATTGCGGTTTTTGCGTATAATATGTGGAATGTTGGCAAAACTATGCTCGAAGTATCTTGCAGTATTGTTACTCCCTGTTGCTATGACTGCGTCAATGTTTTCGTCAAGTTTATTAACAAAGTGTATTTTAGTTTTTAGCTTGGGTTCTATCTCTATCAATATTTCAGCGAGTAATGGAATGAGGATATTGTCAGACTTTGATAATTTAGCATAAACATTATTGTTAGAAAGAAGTGTGTGTGCAAAATCTTGAAAGCCAACCAAAGGTATATTCCCTGCTAAAATTAAGCCAATGTTTTTTGATGAATGATTATGTTTTTGAAGATTATATCTGTGAGAAAACGAGTTTAAATTTTCTTTATTTAACATGCAAGCAATGCTTTCTAAAGAGTTTATTATGAAAGTTTTGACAAACCAAGGATTATTTAATTCAGCTTGCTTAATTGTATAAGCTATTTTATTGTCGTTTTTAGTGTTATTATTAAGATGTTTGTTGATTTCAATTCCTAACTTTACAAATGCTTCAGTTGTATTGATTTGCATAATTTATAAATTAATACAAAAGTACATAATTTTAATATGCACCATTATTAAGATTGATAAGCAACTTGATAAGTCAGCATATACTAAATGCTGCACAATGTTTTGAGGTTTAGTGGTATATGTTGAAAATATTATGTTTTATTCAGCATTTTTAACAACACTTGCCAACATTTCAGCTTGAGATACTACTGTGTTTCCTACATAAGCTTTTCCTTGCATGTGGCAAATGCCTCTGCGGATTGGAGAAACTAATTCTAAGTGGAATAGGAGAGTATCACCGGGAATAACTTTTTTTCTGAATTTAGCTTTGTCAATTGACATAAAATATGTTGAGTAATTTTCAGGATCAGGAACTGTACTTAAAATAAGGATTCCGCCTGTTTGTGCCATTGCTTCAATTTGCAATACTCCGGGCATTACAGGTTCACCAGGAAAATGTCCAACGAAAAAAGGCTCATTCATAGTTACATTTTTCAGTCCAACTATGCTTTTTTCGTCCATGGAAATAATTTTGTCAATCAATAAAAATGGAGGTCTGTGAGGTAACTTGTTCATTATTTGGTTTATATCAAACAATGCCTCTTGATTTGGATCATAAGTTGGTATCATATTTCTTGAAAATTATGTTGTAAAATATGGTTTCTAATAATTTTTGCAAAATCGGTATTAGTTTTATGCCCTGGTCTAAACGCATGAATATGTCCTGTAAAAGCAAAACCTGCAAGTGTAATATCTCCGAGTATGTCAATCAGTTTGTGTCTGGCAGGCTCGTTATCATATCTTAGTTCGACATTATTTAATATGCCTTCTTTTAATACTTTTATGTCTGGCATATTAAAATATTTGATAAGTCTAGACTGTTCTTCTTCTGAAATCACATGGTCAATAAAAACTATCGCATTTTGCAAATCACCACCTTTGATTAGACCATTTTTTAGAAGTGGTTCAATTTCATGCAAAAAAACAAATGTTCTTGCTGATGCAAATTCAGAAGCAAAGTCTTTAATATCATACATTGTTGCTTCTTGAGTGGGTATAATCTGAGATTTATAGTCAATAATGCAAGTGATGCTTAAAGTATCAGCAGGAGTGATGGTTATTTGCACTTCTTTGTCTTTATCATATATTGATAGCGTCTTATCAATTTTATATATCACTTTTTCTGCTTTTTGTTCAATAATTCCGATATTTTTGAAATGTTGAACATATTGCCCGGCACTACCATCAAGAATTGGCACTTCTTCGCAGTTCATATCTATAATAATATTATCAATAGATAAACTTGTGATTGCAGCAAGCAAATGCTCTATGGTTTTTATAAGGAAAGTGCCATTGCTTAAAGTCGTCCCACGAGAAGTATCTACAACATAGTCAGCTATAGCTTGTATTGATGGTTGTCCTTCAATATCGGAGCGTTTGAACACTATGCCAGTATTTATTTCTGCAGGATAAAATTGTACTGAAATGTGTTTGCCTGTATGTAAACCTTTGCCCTCAATATTAAAAGCCCGCTTTATCGTTTTTTGTTTCTCCATGATGACGCAAAGTTACAACTTTTGTTTAAATAAAATGCTTTTTGCAAGCCTTTGATTGCTTAGGATTTTTTGCCTATAAGTTTTTCAATATTCATTAAACGCTTTGCTAATTGTTCAATGTTTTTGTAAAGCACAAATGCCCGTTTATATTGTTTTGCATCGAAGGCTGGCGACCCCATAACTTCGCTATTGTCCGGAAGATTGTTTGCAACGCCTGATTGAGCAGCAATTTTAACATTATCTCCAATTGTAATGTGTCCGGCTGTTCCAACTTGTCCGCCTATCATACATTGTTTGCCAATTTTTGTAGTACCCGAAAAACCCGATTGAGCAGCTATAACTGTATTAGAACCAATTTCGCAATTATGGGCAATCATAACCAAATTGTCAATTTTACAACCTTGCCTAATAATGGTTGAACTAATACTTGCACGGTCAATTGTAACATTAGCACATATTTCAACATTATCTTCGATAATCACATTTCCTAATTGCGGAATTTTGATGTAGTTGCCACTTTCATCGGGTGCAAATCCAAATCCGTCTGAGCCAATAACGCTTCCCGAGTGGATAATACAGTTTTTTCCAATTTTTGATTCATGATATATTTTTACTCCGGAGTATATTATTGTATTGTCTTCAATAACACAATCATTGTCAATATAAACATGTGGAAATATCTTAACATTTTTTTCGATTTTCACATTTTCGCCCAAAACGACATAATCGCTTATCCAAATACTGTTTTTATCAATAAATACGGTTGTTTCGGGATAAATAGCTGTGTTTGAAATGCCTGTTTTTGAACTAATTTTGTGTTGTTGAATTAATTGCAATAATTTAGCAAATGAAGCATAAGGGTCTTGAACTCTAATTAAAGTTGCCGAAATTTCTTTTATTGGCACAAAATCTTTTTTTATTAGAACTATAGAAGCTTTGGTTGTGTATATATATTTGGTATAATTTTCATTTGCAAGAAAACTGAGCGTTTGTGGTTGCCCTGATTCAATTCTGGAAATATTATTAACCTTAACTGAAGCATCTCCGTCAATTGTTCCGTTTAAAAATTCTGCTATTTGAGTTGCACTAAATTCCATTTCTTATTTGTTGTTTTGATAGTTTAAAATTGCATTTACACATCGTTGTGCGGTGTTGCCATCCCATAATTCAGGAAACGATGGTTGTCGTTTTTTGTTTTTATACTCGTGATATATTTTTTCAATGAGTTGTATGTCATTTCCTGATAAATGGCAAGTTCCTCCATGTTCAATGAGCGTTATAGGTCTTTCAGTATTCCATCTCATAGTTATACAAGGTGTGCCTAAGACTGTACATTCTTCTTGCAATCCACCACTATCAGTAAGCATAATACTGGCACCCATGTTCAATTTTAACATTGAGTTATATCCCAAAGGTTGAAGTAAAATTATTTTGTCCGAACTAATTAATTGATTGAATAATTGGAAGTTTTGAAGGTTTTTTAAAGTTCTTGGATGTATGGGCCATAATAGGTGCATATCTTTTGCTACAACATCAGTTAAGAAATTTATTATTTTTTTAAGAATATCATAATTATCAACATTGGAAGGTCGGTGTAAAGTTGCAATACAATAAGGATTGGTTTCTTTAAAATTCTTTTCGGATTGAAGATTAGGGGATAAAAGATTATTTTTAATAACTGAATTTGTATTAAGATTTGTTGCAATTTCTTTTTGCTTTTCAAGTGTGTCAATCATTATGTTGCCAACAAAGCTAATTCGGCTGTCATCAACTCCTTCTTCTTTGAGATTTGTTATTGATATTCTGTCGGGTGTCAGCAACAAATCCGAAAGTCGATCCGTAACAATTCTGTTTATTTCTTCGGGCATGTCCATATCGTTGCTTCTTAGTCCTGCTTCAATATGACACAGATTAATTCCCAACTTTTTTGTCGGGACGGCACAAGCCAAAGTTGCGTTGACATCGCCAACAACCACAACCCAGTCGGGTTTTTCTGTCTCGAGTATTTTCTCGAAAGCTATCATTGTTTTGCCTATTTGTTCGGCATGTGAACCCGAACCAATGTTAAGGTTGATATCCGCTTGAGTTATATTGAGTTCACGAAAAAAGGCTTCAGACATTGCATCGTCATAATGTTGTCCAGTGTGAACCAAAACATGCTCTATATATGGCAATTTAGCTTTTTGATTATGTGTTTGAATGTATCTTTGGAATGGTGCAATTTTGATAAAATTCGGTCTGGCACCAACAACTGAAATAATTTTCATAGCTAATTTAATTAGCTTACAAAAATACAGAAAAGTATTTGTTTGGGCATAAGTTTTAAAGACTTATATCTGAAACTCACCCTAACACTATGTTCTAATAGCCTAAAGAACTGACTTTGTTATTTTTTTGTAGCTATTTTATACCTTTTGTTGATTTAACATGCGGAGTGATAATGTATTAGAACTTTGCGTTTCACAGAAATAAGGAAGCCTAAACTTCGATAAAACTCTAACGATACAAAACCGTTTTAATGTAGCTGAGTTTAATAAAAAAGTGAAAGAAAACGATTTTGTATGGAAATTTTCTAAGTTAACGCCAATGGCACTTTCGCCCGTGTAACACAAAGCCGATGTGTTTGTTGCACAACTCCAATGCAAAGATAATATAAATTCCGTTCAAAAGGAA
>CAZKDV010000060.1:0-14908 GCA_964551645.1 uncultured Bacteroidales bacterium
ATCGCTTGACAATAGATTGTTAAACAATTGTTCTTTATGTTCGGTGTCCATGTAGGCAATTGTACTGTCATTAATGATTAATTGCTTATCGGTTTCTGTTTCGACAGTATTTTCAGCTTGGTTAGCAACTAATTCTTCAATTTCCGTATTTTGATTGTCTATGCTTGGTATTGCTGCTTGTTCAACTTGTGTTTTGTCATTTTCGCTTACAAAAGTTTCAACAATCTCATCATTAGTATAGTTAATGGAATTTGGAATATGTGCAGAAACAATTACTTCTTCAATATGTTTTTGTGGTTCGCTTAGCAATTGCTCTTGTAGCGGTATTTCTGTTTGTATGCTTGCAGTACTTGATTTTTCTATTTCATCATACAACTCATTAATGTCTTCGTTAAACTGTGCGTTTTCAGAAAGTAGTATTTGTTTTATGTGGAGTTTATTTTTGCCTAATTCTTGTATTTCTGTCTGTAATGTATTGATTTCGGAGCTTAAATATTGAACTCGTTCCGAATTTTCTTGAATTTTATTAGTCAATTCAACGGTGCTTTGTGCATCAGACACATTGGTTATTTCAATATTTAGTTTTCTGTTCAGTTCTTGCAATGTATTTATTTCTTCTTGGAAATCATCAATAAGTAAGTGAATAGCAGTTATTTGCGAATCATAATCAATAATTGTAACATCAGTTGGATATGCAAAATCGAGTGCAGTTTTAATTTCAAGTTTATATGTTTCTATGTTATTTATCAAATCTTTGAGCATCACAACAGAAGTGTCTATTTGAAAAGCATTTGCAGTTTTTTGAATATCCGCAGCCTTAAACAGTATTTGATTATATTGTTTTGTTTGTTTATTGACAGTTTTTTCTATTTCAACTAACTTTTCAAGTCCGTGTTTGTGTAGAGTTTGTAATTGATTTTTTTCTGTTGAAAGTGCTTTTATTTCTGATTCGATTTTTTGCTTCTCGTCAGAATTAGTGATTGTATTTAAAGTTTGTTTTTTGTTATTAATTGATGCTTCAATTGCTTTGCTTTTTTGTTCGTAATTATCTGTAGCAATTGCAGTTGTTGCATACGTATTTCTTAATATTTCAACTTCATTTCTAATTTCGGTAACATGTTGAAATGTAATAGTGATAATATCGTTAGTGTTTGGATTGTCGGGAATATTATATTTGTAATTATCAGCAAAAAGTTCTTTTCTTTTTTCATCTTTTTTCTTTTTTATGTCATCTTCGCTAGTATTTACATCTAATTTTGCTTTTTCTTGTATTATTTGTACAGCCGTTTGATAAGATTTGTCATTAACATCGGCACTCATATCTGCAATAATAGCAATCTCTTCTTGCGGTGCTTCTTCTGGTCTTATATCTATTCTAACTTTAAAAACATTAGTGTGAAGTAAGGCACTATTCCTATTTGACGAAAAATATGCAAATTGCTCTTCTTTATCTGTAACAAACATTATATCATCAAAAGGTGTATTGATTGCAAAGTCAAGATTGACAGGTGTTGTCCAATCGTTGGCAATACTATCCCAAGTTGTTCTGAATACATCATATCCGCCCATGCTGTTATGTCCTTTGGAAGAAAAGTATAATGTCTTTCCGTCTGGCAACATAAATGGATAGTCTTCATCGTAAGGCGTATTGATAACATTGCTTAATTTAACTGGCTTTCCCCAATTTCCGTATTTGTCTTTTTCAGATTTATATAAATCTCTTTTATTATCTCCCTTGTCTCCGTAACTTGAAAAGTATGCAGTTTTTGAGTCTTTAGTTATAAATGCGATAGAATGTTCTTTTAATTTTTTATCTTGCCTCAATTGAAAAATAGGTGGTTTTACTATAAGTGTACCACCAAAGTCTTGAATATTATATGACCTAAAGTAGTTTTCAATCGGAACATGTTGTTTATCTAAAACATACAAATCCTTGATGTCTTGCAGTAAACTCACTCCATTGCGACACATAAATATTCGCCTGTGAGCATCATAGTTCTCAAATTTTTTGCTGTTTCCTGCCAATTGTATAAAGTAAGTATAATGCCTAATTGCTTCTATAAAACGAAAAGTGTAATGATATGCCGTTCCAAGATGAAAATGTAGCATAATAGCATCATCTTTGCCTAATTTGTCAATTCCTGCTTCAATGTATCTGATAGAAGAATTGGGGTCTCGTGTGTCGGAATATAACATAGAAACGCCAAAGCGATAAGAATAAAATGGATCACGCGGATTAAGACTTAGCAATTGAGAATATAAAGGCATTGCTTCGGTATAATTGTCTTCCTTAAATAGCTTGTCAGCCTTAGATGCTAGTCCTGAGCTTGATTGAGCCATAGAATTGGCTATAAGTGTAAAGTAAAATACACAGCTTAAAATAAATTTTGCTTGCTTTGCCATGTATCTTAATTTTTGGATCATATTTATATACATATTCAAATGTTTTACAAATTTACATGAAAAATGTTACATATATTGACTAAATTTATATCTATTTTGTTTTGAAAACACATAATATCATACCAATTGTGCATTTAATTAAATTTATTTTTAGTTTATAATTGGTCAATACAATTTCTACTTTTTCTAAAAATGTAATCTTGTTTCTTATAATTCATTTGTTTTTTTTTATTGAGGTTTCGAGTTTTATATTTGCTGATTCAAATAAATTTATATGATTGATAACTTATTGATAAATAGTCCATATATTATTCAGTTGAGTTCATTGCAAGAAGTTTCAAATTACTCAATTTGAGCTTTATAACCTGGATCTAGGAATCAAAAGAAATTTCAAAATTTTATATATTTTACAAAATAATTTCATAGTTTTGTATGAAATTATTTATTCCATTTAACAACATAGTAATCAATTAAACATATGAACTATTTCGTAAAATTGAACAAATTTTTTATTTGTTTTTCAAATACACTACGGGTTAAATAGATTAAAAATGACAACAAGAAACAAGATTGATAAATCATTTGGACCTGTTGGAACTTCTGCGGGGATATTTTTATTTACTGCCGGATTGATTATAACTTTTTTCTCTTTATCTGGATTAATTTTAGTTTTGATAGGAGCATTTGTTGGATTTACCTCAACAAGTACATTGATAGATTTTGATAAGAAGAGAATCAGATTTTCAAATAATATATTTGGGATAATTTCAATTGGACGATGGATTGCTATTCAGGCAGACATGAAGATTGGTATTAAAAAGTCAAATAAAGTTTGGCGAGCATATAGCCGGAGCAATAGAACACTTGATATTGTTAGTAATGATTATATACTGATTCTTTATGATTCTAAAGGTAAAGAGATTATGCCATTATACAAATCAGATAATTTGGATACTGCAAAGTTGAATTTGGATAAATTTAGTAAACAGTTAGGAATTAGAGTGAATTGATAATTTTCATGCTTTATGACAAATAAAAACAACTATAGCCAACATGGCAATATATAAAATTGGGATTTAGTAGGTTATTCAAGGGTTTTAGCTCGTATCAATTGTCGTGTATTTTGAAAGGAATTGCTATAATCTCCAGCGTTGAATATTGCTATTGTTAAGTTCATTGCAATAAAATCAAAAGAAATTTCAAAATTTGATATATTTTCCAAAATAATTTCGTAACTTTTAATAAAGTTTGTTTATGATATTTACTTGATTAATTATCAAATAAATATATGAATAGTTTCGTAAAACTGAACAACTTTTTTATTTGTTTTTTTAATGTGTAACGAATTAAATTTATATCTACTCTGTTTTGAAAACACATATTTCATTATTTTTTTAATTATTTTCTCCAAAAAATATTGAAAAAATCCATTACTTTGCAAAACATACTAAGCATAAGGAAAATGATGAGGTTTTTTGTATTTGTTTCAACTTTTATATTTGTTAATCTAACTTTTGCACAAACACAATCTAAATACAATGATGAAGAAATATTAAATGATAGCAAGATAATTCAAGTTTATGACAGTATTTCACATTCAAAGTTTTTTTACAGTCAGTTTTTTAATAGCGATAAATCGCTAAAAATTGATTATTCGGCTAATAAAGATGAACTTGTTGATGTTTCAGATTCGCTTTTACAAATAAGAATTGCTGAAATGAACGCCACTTCTCCTTTTGAATATGTTTATACTCCCGAAGTTCGTTCGCACATTAGATTTTATTTAAGCAAAAAGGCATTTTTGTCTCGAATTTTAGGATTAACAGAATTGTATTTTCCTTTATTTGAAGAAGTGTTAGATAAATATAATTTACCATTAGAGCTTAAATTTGTCAGTATTATCGAATCTGCACTTAATCCTATTGCTCGCTCAAGGGCAGGAGCTTCAGGTTTGTGGCAATTTATGCAAGGAACTGCCAAATTGTACGATTTGGAGATAAATAGCTATATAGACGATAGATTTGACCCATATAAATCAACTGAGGCGGCTTGTAGGCATTTTATAGATTTATATGATATTTATGGAGATTGGGCTTTGTGTTTAGCTGCTTATAATGCTGGTGTAGGCAGAGTTAATCGGACAATTGCCAAGGCTAATAATGAATTTAATTTTTGGAAAATTCAACATTTATTACCAAAAGAAACACAACGATATGTTCCGTATTTCATAGCGGCATCTTATGTGTTTACTTATTACAAAGAACATAATATTGTTCCGACAATACCTTCTGCTTTTTACGCAGAAATTGATACTGTACATGTTCGTGCCGAACTTTCTTTTGATGTCGTTGCAGAATTACTTGATATTCCTATTGATGTTGTTACTTTTTTTAATCCAACATACAAACGAGAACTTATTCCGGCACCAGTTAATAGAGTAAATATCCTTAGACTGCCAAAAAATAAATTACTCCAGTTTGATGAGAAAGAGTTAGAAATGTATTTTCTGACCTATGGAAAAAAGTATCCACTTTTACTAAAAAACTACACTATTGTTGAAGAATACACAAATACGACACAAATAACAGATATAATAAGCGATGACACACTAAGTGATACTTTGCAAATAATTGATATTAATATTGATGAAGATTTAGCTATTTCAAGTGAGAATATTGATAGCAATGCAGTAGAGATTGAGGCAACAGATAGTACACTTATTGTGGATAAACCTAAAAAAGAATTTATTCAAAGTATAGAAAGTTTACTTGTAATAGTAAATAGTTCTGAAATTCATCAAATAAAGAACAGTAAGTCAACAGTGAGCGTATCCAATTCTGCAGCTGACTTTCATACTGTAAAAAGAGGGGAGAGCTTGGGCAGTATTGCACGAACATATAAATGTTCTGTAAATGACTTGATGCGTTGGAATAATTTAAAATCTCAAACTATTCATCCTAATCAAAAATTAATTATTTCAAGCACCACATCTACTAATAAAACTGTACAAACAACAACACAAACGACAGTAGATTTAAAAAACAATCCAATAATTCATACAGTAAAAAGCGGCGATTCCTTATGGTCAATATCAAATAAATATGGCGTTAGTGTGGATAAAATAAAACAAGACAATAGTTTGAAAGATAATAGCATCCAAATAGGACAAAAAATAAAAATTCAAAGTTGATTACTTTAATAAAGCTACTTATGAAAAAGCTTAATATTTTACTTTTGCTTTTAATTCTTATATTTTCATGCACCACTAGGCATGAATCTAAACCAATTTCTACAGGTAGAAACGCTGAAGTATTGGTGCTAACTACTAATAAAATATGGAACTCTGTTGTTGCCGACAGTTTAAGAACAGTATTTTCTAAAGCACAAATTGGTTTAAATCAACCTGAACCAATGTTTAGACTCCTTCAAGTTGATAAGCTAAGCGATTTACTTAGCAAACACCGCAATATATTACATATCATAATTCATGATAGTGTTCAAAAGCCAATAGTAGAATATTCGGTAAATCCTTTTGCTGCACCTCAAATTTATATTGAGATTCGTGCTAATTCCGAACAAAGTTTTTATGAAAGGCTGAATTATTCTAAGCAAGTATTGTTTGATAAGTACAGAGAAACAGATTATAAGCGAATTCAAAAAGCCTATAAAGCGCAAGAAAATAAACAACTTCAAAAGCAAATAGAGAAAAAATTTAATTGCTCTCTAACAATTCCTCAAAGTTTTTGGTTAGCAAAACAATCAACAGATTTTGCTTGGCTTAGATTAGAAACAGCAAAACATTCGCAGGCTATTCTTATTTATCAACAAGATTTTGTTGATTCTGCTTCGCTAAATTTAGACTATTTAATTAAGTTTAGAAATACTGTTACTCAACTGCATATTCCAGGAAGTATTGATGGCTCGTATATGACTACAGATACAATTATTCAACCAGTTGTGAGATATGTTCCTTTTATGGATACTAAAATAATTGAAATAAGAGGTTTGTGGCGTACGATTGGAGATTTTATGGGAGGTCCTTTTGTTTCTTACGCTTTCGTTGACAAGCATAGAAATAAATTGTTAATACTTGAAGGCTACGTGTATTATCCTAATAAAGAAAAGAGAGATTTGCTTTTGCAACTTGAAGCGATTATTCACTCCCTTAAATTTACAAATTGATTTCTAATATTCTATAAAAAAACGCCCATTTAGTAGTCCAAATGAGCGTTTTGTAATAATTATTAAAATAATTGTTTATTCAATTATTAACAAGCGACTATTTTGAGTTTTATCGTTTCTATATTTTGTAAAGTAAATTCCTTTTGAAAGGTGAGTTTCTATATAATTTGTGCCTACTGTACATTCTTTAGAGTAAACAATTTTGCCATTAATATCAAAAATATCAATTAATCTACATTCAGCAACTTCAAACATAAAACTTCCTTGATTAGGATTTGGATATAGTGATAATTCTGTAATTGTGTTTTCATTAAGACTATTAACAACTATTTCAGTATAAACAGTCCATTCTTTTTGTGTTTCTCCATCTTCTGCAATTACATTATATGTTACAGCATTTGTGAAATCATTAATGTTTACACCACTTTCTTGAATAATACCATCAATATATGCAATAGCCCCCGGTGATAGCTCAAATATGGCAATTAAGTTATATTCGAGGTTTGGATTATATATGAACATGTGTATTGTCCCAGCTTCTGAATCTATTGTTGATTCAATTATGTTTTGCTCAGCAAAAGAAAAAGATATAAATTCAGCATTGTGATTTGGGTCGGCAGTTTTCACAACTACACGCCATTCATTAGCAATTAATTCATCTGAAGATGTTACAATATATATTACTGTGTCTGAAAAGTCGTTAATAGTAATGCCACTTTGCTGAACGACATTATCTACCGTAGCAGTAGCATTAGGCGAAAGAGTGAAAATAGCAACCATTTCACTAAGATTTGTGCTAAAAGGAACTTCAATTTCTATTAGTCTATTTTCATTGTCTATTATTGTTTCGCCAATTTGTTCGTCAAATTTGTATGATATGATTTCTGCTTCATTTATTTCATTTATAATTTCTGTTCCCTTAAGAATTATATCATCTATTCTGCTAGTTCCTGTTGCTGCAATGTCTCCATCGTTTACTGACATGTTGTTAGATATTGCCCAACGGATATATAAAGTTTCAATATCATTGCAATCGCTTGGTAGTTGTAGATTGTCTAAAATGCCAATATTAAAATTGTTTTCAACTACAATATTAGCATCAATAACATCAGTCCAATTAATTCCATCTACACTAAATTGAATAATGAAGTTTTGAGGTCCGGTACCAGAACTTCTTTGTTTTGAGCTAAGAGTGATGTTTTCATAACTAATCGTATTAACAACAATTTGCCAGTTTGCATTGAGTGAGGCATCATTCCAATCTTTGGTATTTGGAGAAAATGTTCCGGTTCCGCCAGCTCCTACAACCCATGCTGAAAAGGTAGGACTGCCATTAAGACTAATAGTGCTTTTGTTAATGTTGAGTTCATTTCCTTCATCTGCTGTATAAGGATTTGCAATGAAGTTTTCAGCATTGTCAATAAGTTCTCTTTTGCCTTCGTTCTCGAAGTCCCAAGCTGCAATAATAGTTTGTTGAGAAAATAAATTGTGTAATGATAATACACAAATCGAAATGAGAATTGTAATGAGTTTAAATTTTTTCATAATAATATGGTTTTTTTCAAAATTACATATTTTTATTTTTCAAAAATATTCCAATTCATAAAAATAATTTTATCTTTGACATGAAAACCTTAGTTTTTGCTTTATTTTGACAAATTAAAAATAAAAATATGATTAATATTGAAGCTCTTTTTAAATTATCTTACGGTTTATATATTGTATCTGCTGGAGATTCAAACAAGGCAAATGGTTTCATTTCGAATTCAGTTTTTCAGGTAACCGCTGATCCTCCGCAGTTTGCATCATGTTGCAATAAAAATAATTATACTGCCGAGTTTATTATGAACTCAAAAAGTTTTTCATTATCTATTCTCCGCAAAGATGCTTCTTCAGATATAATCGGCAGATTTGGATATAAAAGTGGTAGAGATTTCAATAAAATGGAAGGATTAGCATTAAAATATGGAGTTAACAACACTCCTATAGTACTGAATGATGCTATTGCTACTTTTGAATGTAAATTAGTACAAACATTTGATGTTGGAACCCATTGGTTGTTTATTGGAGAGCTAATTCAAGCAGAATTAATTGATGAACATAAAGAACCTTTGACTTATGCTTATTATAGGAATGTCAAAAAAGGTTTTGCTCCAAAAAATGCACCAACTTATGTTGATATTTCAAAAAAAGAACCACTTGCAGATGTTTCAAATCTGAATAAACATAAATGCACTGTATGTGGATTTATTTATGACGAAAATGTTGGCAATGAAGAGCTAAATATTGCTAAAGGTACTTTATTTGGAGATTTGCCACATGACTTTGTTTGCCCCGTATGCGGAGCTAGTAAAGATGACTTTATTACGGAATAACCCTTAAAAAATATATACTTATGAAAAAATCAATTAAAGGAACGAAAACAGAACAAAACTTGCTTAAAGCATTTGCAGGTGAATCGCAAGCAAAAAATAGATATGAATTTTTTGCAAAGGTTGCTAAAAAAGAAGGTTATGAACAAATTGCTGCTATTTTTCAAGAAACTGCACTTCAAGAACAAGAACATGCTAAAAGATTCTTTAAATTTTTAGAAGGCGGAATGGTCGAAATTACTGCTTCGTATCCAGCAGGAATTATTAGCAATACAATGGATAACTTGAAAGCCGCTGCCGAAGGTGAAAATGAAGAATGGTCTTTATTATATCCCGAATTTGCCGAAATTGCAAAAGAAGAAGGATTTGCAGAAATATCTACTGCATTTAAGATGATTGCAAAAGTTGAAGTTGAACACGAAAAAAGATATTTAGCTTTATTACAAAACATATCTGAAGACAAAGTGTTTATAAAAGAAGGTAAAGTATTGTGGGAATGTAGAAATTGCGGATATGTTTATGAGTCGGCAAAAGCATTGGAAATGTGTCCTGCTTGCTTGCATCCGAAGTCATATATGCAGCTTAGAGCAACTAATTATTAAAAATTGCTACAATTAAACATATATGTAAGAATTAGTTTTCTTATATAATATGCCTTTTTTATCTAATTTTGCCACTTCTAATATAGTTATTTCAAAAATAATTATATATAATATATTTTGATACAAATAAACAAAAGATATGTTGCTCAGAACTGATAAAATAGTTAAGAAATATAAAGGTAGAATTGTTGTTAATGAAGTATCTATAGAAGTAAAACAAGGAGAAATAGTAGGACTTCTTGGACCTAATGGTGCCGGAAAAACTACTTCTTTTTATATTATTGTAGGACTAATTAAAGCATTGTCAGGGAAAGTGTTTTTAGATGATGACAATATAACTGATTTGCCAATGTATAAAAGGGCAAAAAAAGGAATTGGTTATTTAGCTCAAGAAGCTTCTGTTTTCAGAAATCTTAGCGTTGAAGATAATATCAAATCTGTTTTACAATTTACGAATATAAATAAACATGAGCAACATGAAAAGTTAGAATCTCTTATAGATGAATTTGGCTTGCAAAAAATTAGAAAAAGTCATGGTAATAAACTTTCAGGAGGAGAGAGAAGGAGAACAGAAATAGCCAGAGCCTTAGCTGTAAATCCCAAATTTATTCTTCTTGATGAACCATTTGCTGGTGTTGACCCTATTGCTGTTGAGGATATTCAGGATATAGTTTCTAAGCTAAAAGAAAAAAATATTGGAGTTCTCATTACAGATCATAATGTACACGAAACTCTTTCAATTACAGATAGGGCATATTTGTTGTTTGAAGGTTCTGTTTTAAAATCTGGTACAGCCGAAGATTTAGCTAATGATGAGCATGTTCGTAAAGTTTATTTAGGACAGAATTTTAAATTGGATAGATAAAGAAAGAAATTAGATAGTTTATTTATTTTACATCAATTAAAGTCAATTAGAGAAAAATGGTTTTTTTATTCTATTTGCTTTAATTTATTGTAATATATTCAATTTGTTTTATTTACATTTGCAAAAAAAATACGAAGTAATTAAGTTGGATTTAATAATTTGTCTTTAATTGCAGTCTATGAAAAACAAATACATTGATTTAATTGAACAAACTTTTGAGTTTCCACAAGAGGAATTTAAAGTTATAGACAATGAATTGTATTGGAATGATATATATCTAATGGATATTATTAAGCAATACGGAACACCACTTAAAATAACATTTTTGCCTAATATTAGTCATCAAATTCAAAAAGCGAAGCGATTGTTCAATGTTGCTATGGCTAAAGTTGATTATGAAGGAGAGTACTATTATGCTTATTGCACTAAGAGTTCTCATTTTTCATTTATACTTGAGGAGGCGTTGAAAAATGATGTTTTTCTTGAAACATCTTCTGCTTTTGATTTGAATATAGTTCAATCATTGATTGAAACAAATCATGCTTCTAAAGATGTTACTATTATATGTAATGGTTTTAAACGACCTCAATACATTCAGAATATTAATCAACTTATAAACGAAGGGTTTGAAAACTTGATAATAGTTTTGGATAATAAAAATGAGTTGTCTGACTACGAGTTTGAAGAAGGTAAGCAAGCAAAAATTGGGATTCGTATTGCAGCTGAAGAAGAACCTACATTCGATTTTTATACATCTCGCTTGGGGGTTAGATATAATGATGTAATTCCATTTTATATGCAATGTATTAAGGATAATCCTGCATTTGAATTGAAAATGTTGCATTTTTTTATAAATACCGGAATTAAAGATACTGCGTATTATTGGAATGAACTATCAAAATGCGTTAATGTTTATGTTGAGTTGAAAAAAGTTTGTCCAACTCTTGATTCTCTTAATATCGGAGGTGGATTTCCGGTTAAAAACTCTTTGGCTTTTGATTATGAATATGATTATATGGCTGAGGAGATAATAGCACAAATAAAACAAATTTGTGAAAGGGGTGAAATTCCGGAACCTCATATATATACTGAATTTGGTTCATATACTGTTGGGCAAAGTGGGGCTGTGCTTTTTTCTATTTTAGACCATAAGCAACAAAATGACAGAGAAAATTGGTATATGATTGATGGTTCTTTTATGACATCTTTACCTGACACTTGGGCAATAAATCAGCGTTTTATTTTATTGGCATTAAACAATTGGGAGCAAGAATATCAAAGAGTTTTTATAGGTGGCTTAACATGCGATAGTCATGATTATTACAATGCAGAGGCACATGCTAATGCTGTATATTTACCTAAGTTAAATGAAGATGAACAGCAATATATAGGTTTTTTTCATACAGGAGCTTATCAAGAATCTTTGGGCGGATATGGGGGAATTCAGCATTGCTTAATTCCAGCACCTAAGCATATTTTAATATCTTACGATGAAAACAATGAAATTAATACAAAGTTGTTTGCAAAAGAACAGAGTTATAAATCAATGTTGAAAATTTTAGGCTATTAAAAAAAATATTATTTTTGCACAGAATTTGCTATTTAAAAACACAATAAACCTTTAAAATACACTTATATGAAAAAGAATGCATTATTTATTTTGATAATGATATTGTCTGTATCATTATTGTCAGCACAAAAAAACAAGAGTTTTAGCGGATTACTTACAATGACTATTAGTTATGAAGGTGATTGGGATGCTGCTACACTTGCTCAACAACCCAAAGAGATGAGTATTTTGATTGCTGATAACAAAGCCAAAACAACCATACTTGCTGGAGGTGCTACTATTTCGACTATCACTAATGGCAACGAACTGTCTCAAATTATGTTGCTTAATGCAATGGGCATGAAAATTTATGTTAAAAGCACTAAAGATGATATTATTGGAGATATAGAAAAAGAACCTAACATTAACTATATTGACGAATCTAAGACTATTGCAGGATATCTTGCAAAGAAAGCCGAATATATTACAACTGATGAGTTTGGAGATGAAAAAGTAACCATAGTGTACTATTCTGAAGAAATTGGCGGAGAAAATATTAATTTTGGTGGACAGTTTCATGCTTTAAAAGGATTTCCGCTTGAGTATCAAGTGAAAACAGATGATGGAGCTATTATTTTTTCTACAGTTAAAATTGAAACTAAAAAGAAAATTAAAGATAAAGAATTTATGATACCAGACGATTATGATGAAATGTCAAGAGAGGCATTAAGAAGTATTGGCGGTTAATATTGAATAAAAATATTTTATTTTTTTAAGCTATCTAAAAAGATAGCTTTTTTTTTTAATTTTGCCATTATATGCGTAAGTAAGTTATTTTAAATAGGAAAAGGAATAATATAAATATGTATGTAAGGAATAGAAATAAAAACAAAAATAAAAAAAGAATTAATCGTGTAGTTTCTAATAAATCTAAAACTTCAAGACAAAAAAGAAACTCGAAAACCTCTACAAAAACTGTAAAAAAAACTACAGATACTAATTTTTTAGATTTTTTTAAAAATAAAAAACTTCTTGTTTCTTTGGGGATATTTTTGATACTTTTTGCTGTTCTACTTTTTATTTCATTTTACTCGTATTTATCTACTTGGAAAGAAGATAACTTAATTTTTGATAAAGGCTTTAATATTATTTTTTCATCAGAATATTCTGTCAATAATATAACTGGAAAACTTGGTGGTTGGTTGGCTTTTGTATTTATGTATAAGTGGTTTGGAGTTGCTTCATTTTTATTTATTCCGTGGTTTTTTATTACCGGATTGAAATTAATTGGAGTTAAACTGAAAAGATATGTTTTTTTAACTACTATTCTGTTTTCTTTAATATTGTATTTTTCATTGTTTTTTTCTGGATTATTTACCACAGTAGGTTATGGTGTGTTGCGTGGCTGTATAGGAGATGAACTAATTAAAATGATTACATTGTGGATAGGTAAACCGGGCTTGATATTATTTCTTGTTTTTACAGGATTGATATTATTAAGTGTTATTATTCCCAAATTATTTTATAATGCAATTGAAAAAGTAAAAAATATTAAATTGAGTTCAAAAACAGCAGGAACAGAGGAAAATTCATCTAAAACAAGTAATTCCTTAATAGAAAACGAAGATGAAGAAGAAAATATAGAAGATAAAGAAAATGAAGATGCAATAGACGAGGAAGAGTTTAAAATCATAGACATATCAAATGATGAAAACGAGGATACTGTTGATAGGAAAGAAGAAGATGATGAATTAGAAGATGAAGATGAAGACGAGGAAGATACTGATAGTATTGAACAAGAAGAAATTCCTTTTGAAATTGTTAATCCACTTGAAGCAACTAACGAAGTAGCAGAAGAAGATTGTATTGACGATGAAGAAGATGAAAATATTCCGATTACTTCAGAGCCTTACGACCCGAAGAAAGATTTAAGTGATTTTATACTACCTATGCATGATTTATTAGCCGAACATGGCAGTGCATCAATAATAATTGATAAAGAAGAGTTGGAAGCTAATAAGAAAAGAATTGAGACTACTCTGCAGAATTATGGAATTAAAATAGAAAGAATTGTTGCAACCATTGGTCCAAGCGTTACCCTTTATGAAATTGTTCCTGCCCCTGGTATAAGAATATCAAAAATTAAAAACCTTGAAGATGATATTGCTTTATCATTAGCTGCCTTGGGCATTAGAATTATTGCTCCAATTCCCGGCAAAGGAACAATAGGTATTGAAGTTCCAAATAAAAAACCAGAAATAGTTTCTTTAAAATCAGTAGTTTCTAATAATCTTTTTCTAAATACTAACTACGAACTTCCAATAGCACTCGGAAAAACTATTACAAATGATGTTTACATCGCTGATTTAGCAAAAATGCCTCACTTGCTGATGGCTGGTGCTACAGGACAAGGAAAATCAGTCGGGCTAAATGCAATTATTGCATCACTTTTATTCAAAAAACATCCTGCTGAGTTAAAGTTTGTTATGGTTGACCCTAAAAAGGTTGAATTACCATTATTTTCTAAGATTGAACGACATTATCTTGCTAAACTTCCAGATGCTGAAGAGGCAATTATTACTGATACATCTCAAGTTGTTAAAACACTAAAAGGTTTAGTATTGGAGATGGAGCAAAGGTATGATTTGTTGAAAAATGCACATGTTAGAAACATTAAAGAATATAATGCAAAATTTATAAGTCGCAGACTAAATCCTAATAATGGACATAAATTTCTTCCATATATTGTTTTGATAGTGGACGAATTTGCAGATTTAATTATGACTGCTGGCAAAGAAGTTGAAGCCCCTATTGCCCGTTTGGCACAATTGGCTAGAGCCGTTGGTATTCACTTGGTTATAGCAACGCAAAGACCATCTGTAAATATTATTACTGGTGTCATTAAAGCCAATTTTCCTGCTCGTTTAGCTTTTAG
>CAZKDV010000061.1:0-14892 GCA_964551645.1 uncultured Bacteroidales bacterium
GCTAAAAATGAAACTATATCAATATTGCGTGGTAGCGGGTAGTTTTTTTCTGGCTTAATCATTGTTGTTAGGCATCAAACTCAAAAAAATCTTGTTTGTCCACTCCCAGAGCTCTAAAAACTTGCTTAACAATAAATTCAGGTACAGGAGTGATGTGTGTTTGAATAACTATAGGTCTTGTTAAATCTTGACGACTCCAAACTTCATGTCCACCAGTGGTTCTTGTATGCTTTAGCCCTTTATGCTCTAAATATTTACGAAAAGTTTTTAGTGGAATATTTTTGAGATGTTTTGTCATCAGCAGGGCATTGCAATTTTTTGGTCAAACTTTTTAAAAGGAAAATTATTAAACACATTGCTAAAATTGTCATTATTAGCAAGAAGCTGCAACATTGTGGGCGGTGTCATTTTTTTTGTTTTTTTTATGGTCCATCCCAGCCTTTTGAGTTCAGTAAAGAAAGTTTTTTTGTTTAAAGTGTATTGAAAAAATTCACTCATCGAAGTATAGAGCGAGCTTTCGGCTTCAGTTTCAGTTTTGCCATATCCGTACACTTCAAGAGCCGGACAATAATGCACTATACACCCAGAATCTTCGAAAGAAATAATTGATAAATTTACATTTATGCTGGTGTTTGAATTTGACCACTCACCACTGAGTATTCCTTCTTTTTTCATGCTGTTTGTTTTTTGCAAAGTTAATAAGAAAATTCCGGATATTCTTTTGTTTAAATCTCTACAATTTATCCCATTTTTGCATTTCAATTTCTAATGTTTTATTGATCACTTTTGCATAAATTTCGGTGGTTGTTACTGTTGCATGTCCTAATAGTTTTGACACATTAGATAGTGCAATGCCCATGTTTAAGCTTATGGTTGCAAATGTATGTCGGGCAACATGTGTGCTAATTGGTTTGTGGATGCCTGCTGCAGCTGCAATTTGTTTCAGATAGTAGTTGGCTTTTTGGTTGCTTGGCACTCTGAAAATCAATCCGCTTGTTTGGCTTTCGGGCAAAAATGCAGTAGCCTTTTTTGAAAGCGGTATGCTCAGCGGTTGTTGCGTTTTTTGCACTCTTATATAAATGTTGTTTTCTCTGATGTCTTCCCATTGCAGTTCTTTCATGTCGCTGTATCTTAATCCGGTTGTGCATGCAAACAAAAAATATTGCAAGTGCCTGCGATGTGTTTTGTTGGTGGTGGTGGCATAGTATGCCTGCAGCTTGTCAAATTCTTCAATTGTTAGATATTTTGGCTTGGTTGCCTGTTGTCTCAGTCGGTAGCTCCGAAAAACATATTGCTCAATCAGCCCTGCATTGATGGCTCGGTTGATGTATGTCCGGATAAACTTTAGCTTGGCATGCACAGTGTTTACACCGTTGTTTTTTACAGTTTTTAAATAGTATTCGTATCGAGATAAAAAGTCGGTAGTGATTTGATTAAAAGGCAATTGTGGAGCATAGTGCATCAGATGTTTCAACATCCGGTGGTGTGTTTTTAGTGTGTCTGCTTTGAGCCTCACTTTTCCGTTTGTTTCCAGGTCGTTCCGGACAAACTGAATAAAATCTTGTGTCTGCAGTGTGCGGTTCTGAAAGGCTAACCTAATTTGCTCAATCGTAATCTGCTGTTTTTCGATAGCAGCTTTGGCAAGCATGTTGTTTAGCTTTTGTGTGTACTGGCTAAGTTGCACCCTCAGAGTGTCGGCAAATGGATGTGAGTTTTTTGGCTGTGCGTTTTTCTTATCCCAGTGCTGCAAGTTAATTCTGACACCTGTTGTTATATAAATTGTTTTGCGGTCGCAGATGATCCGAAATAAAACAGTGTGAGTGTTATCGCTGTTTTGTCTGCTTTTAATTATAAATTTTGTGGTAATATTCATTTTACTCGTTTTTTTTGGTTCAACAATGGTTCAACAAAAACGATAAAATATGATGGATTTTGTCAAATCCTTAATAAAAGCAAGTTGGTAAAGCGTTGAAAATGAGCAGTATTTTCTATTCTTTAACCATGAGTGAGATATACCAAGTGGCCCCACTAGGAATCGAACCTAGATTTAAAGTTTAGGAAACTCTCGTTCTATCCATTGAACTATAGGGCCTAATCAACTTGCAAAATTACATTTTTTACTTCACATTTGAGCCATTTAATGTTTCATTTTCCGGAACTACAAATGTCAGTTTTCCATTTCCGTCTTCCGCTAATAAAATCATACCATCTGATTGAATCCCTTTTATTTCGCGTGCTTGCAAGTTAAGTAATACTGTAATCTGCTTTCCTATCAAATGTTCAGGTTCAAATTGGTCAGCAATTCCCGATACTATTGTACGAGTATCAATTCCTGTATCAACAAGTAGTTTTAACAATTTCTTTGTTTTAGGAACTTTAACTGCTTCTTTTATAGTAGCAATACGAATATCCATTGCTGAAAAGTCTTCAAATGATACATTTTCCTTTAATGGAGCAAAATCATGTATTTGAGATTGTTTTTGCCTAACACTTGCCTGCAATTTATCAAGTTGTTGTTGAATTTGAAAATCTTCTATTTTTTCAAATAATAAAATAGGTTTTTCTATTTTATGATTAGCATTAATTAAAACCTTTTGTTTAGCATCAGTCCACTTTATTGGCTTAAAGTTAAGTAAGTTACGCAAATTATTGCATGATAAGGGTAAAAATGGTTCACCAACAATTGATAGCTTTGCTAAAATTTGAAGTGCTACAAACAATGTTTCAGCAGCATGTTCGGCTTGTTCCTTAACTTTTTTCCACGGTTCATTATCAGTCAAATATTTATTCCCAACACGAGCAATATCCATGAATAAGTTTTGGGCATCTCTGAACCTAAAATGCTCTATAGCGTATTCAATTTCTGTTTGTAATTTGTCAATTTGAGTAAAAACTTCATTAGAATCATCTCGAAATTTAGAAATGCTCGGAATAAGACCTGAATAATATTTATCTATCAGCACCATTGTTCTATTAACAAAATTGCCAAAAATTGCAAGAAGTTCATTATTATTTTTTGCTTGAAAATCTTTCCAAGTAAAATCACTATCTTTAGTTTCGGGCATAATTGAAGTTAATGTATAACGCAAAACATCTTGTTTTTCAGGAAAATCAATAAGATATTCATGTAGCCATACAGCCCAATTTTGCGAAGTAGATATTTTATTTCCTTCAAGATTTAAAAATTCATTTGCAGGTACATTGTCAGGCAGTATAAAGCTACCTTCTGCTTTTAGCATAGTTGGAAAAATTATGCAATGAAACACAATATTATCTTTGCCAATAAAATGAATTAAACGAGTTTCTTTATCTTGCCAATATGGTTCCCAATCTTTTCCTGACTGCTTAGCCCATTCTTTTGTAGCCGAAATATAGCCAATAGGAGCATCAAACCAAACATAAAGCACTTTTCCTTGAGTATCAGCCAAAGGAACTTGCACTCCCCACGACAAGTCACGGGTAACTGCACGGGGTTGCAAGCCTTGTTGAATCCACGATTTACACTGTCCTAACACATTGGATTTCCATTCTTTATGTTCTTCTAAAATCCACTTATTAAGCCATAACTCATATTTATCAAGTGGAAGAAACCAATGCTTAGATGTTTTTAAAATTGGCTTAGTGCCAGTAAGCATAGATTTTGGATTTATTAAATCTGTTGGCGAAAGCGAAGTACCACACTTTTCACATTGGTCGCCATAAGCTCTCTCAAAATTACAATGTGGGCATGTTCCGCTAATATATCTGTCAGCAAGAAACTCATTTGCTTCTTCATCAAAATATTGCTCTACTTCTTTAACTACTAATTGCCCTTTGTCATGTAAAACCTTAAAAAAATCAGCTGCTGTTTCGTGATGTATCTTTTGCGAGGTTCTTGAATAAATATCAAACGAAATACCAAATTCTTCAAAAGAATTTTTAACAATATTATGATATTTATCAACTATTTGTTGGGGTGTAACTCCTTCTTGTTTAGCTTTAATAGTAATTGGAACACCATGCTCATCTGAACCACCAATAAATAACACATCAACTCCTATTAAACGCAAATATCTAACATAGATATCTGCTGGCACATAGACCCCCCCAAGATGTCCGATATGCAAAGGACCATTAACATAAGGAAGAGCAGCAGTAACAGTATAGCGTTTGAACGAATTTGTTTGCATATATTTTTTTAGCAAAATTATGAAAAATACACATTCTATAAGAATGAGTGTAAACATTCATAAAGCAAACTAGTCAAATTCAGTTAACACACTTGTTTTGTTTAGCTTGTGCCCAAATTATTTCTCAAAATTTAAAGATTACTTCATATATTCGCAAAAAAATAAGATTTATGATACACGAAACATTGATACAACCGAGAAGCATTGCAGTAATTGGAGCGTCTAACGACATCAAAAAACCAGGTGGTAAAGTCTTACACAATATTGTTAGTAACAAGTTTGATGGCGAAATTTATGCAGTAAACCCAAAAGAAGAGTCAGTTCAACACATTACAACATTCGCATCTGTCAAGGACTTACCACAAGTTGATTTAGCTATTATTGCAATTGCTGCAAAGTTTTGTTTAGATACAGTTAAAACTCTTGCTTACGAGAAAAGCACCAAATCGTTTATTATACTTTCAGCCGGATTTAGTGAGGAAAATGAAGAAGGAGCAAAACTTGAAAAACAAATAGTAGATATTATAAATGATATTGGTGGAACGCTGATTGGACCTAATTGCATCGGAGTTATCACTCCTGCACATACTTCTGTTTTCACAACACCTATCCCCAAACGCAATAGTAGTGGAATTGACTTCATTAGCGGTTCGGGAGCAACTGCCGTATTTATTATGGAGTCAGGCATGTCCAAAGGTTTACAATTTTCAAGCGTTTATAGTGTTGGTAATAGTGCACACACAGGAGTTGAAGACATTTTAGAATATCTTGACAATACCTATATTCATGGTGAAAGTCCCGCCGTTAAATTATTATATTTAGAAACAATTCAACAACCTCAAAAACTCTTAAAACATGCTAGTTCCTTAATTAAAAAAGGTTGTCGTATTGCGGCTGTCAAAGCAGGTTCGTCAGAAGCAGGAAGTCGCGCCGCATCATCTCATACAGGTGCTATGGCAAGCCCTGATGTTGCTGTTGATGCCTTGTTTCGAAAAGCTGGAATAGTTCGTTGCAAAAGTCGCGAAGAGTTAGCCACCGTTGCTTCAATATTTATGCACAAACAACTTAAAGGAAAACGCATTGCAATTATCACACATGCAGGAGGTCCGGCAGTTATGCTAACCGATGCTCTATCTGATGGAGGACTTGAAATTCCATCTCTTAAAGAACATCATGCCTCAAATGCACTGTTGTCAAAATTATTTCCCGGAAGTTCCATCGCCAATCCTATTGATTTTCTTGCAACTGGCACAGCTGAGCAATTATCATCAATAATTGACACTTGTGAAAATGAATACGAAAACATTGATGGCATGGCTGTTATATTTGGCAGTCCGGGATTGTTTGAAGTTTATGATGTTTATGATATTTTGCACGAAAAAATGAAGACCTGCAAAAAGCCGATTTACCCAATTTTGCCTTCAGTTATGAATGTTAAAGACGAAATTCAACATTTTATCAATAAAGGAAACTGCTACTTCCCTGATGAGGTATTATTTGGAAATGCTTTATCTAAAATCGTAAAAACACCTGAGCCTTCATGTACAAACACTACAGAACTCCCAATGATTGACAGTAAAGCAATCCGAAATATCATTGACAAATCAGACAATGGATATATTTCTCCAGAAAAACTAAGCGAATTACTTGATGCTGCAGGTATTCCGAGAGTAAAAGAATCAGTTTGTAAAACAATTGAATGTGCTGTTTCGTGTGCAAATGGACTTGGGTATCCTTTAGTGATGAAAGTTGTTGGTCCCATACATAAAAGCGATGTTGGCGGAGTAGTTTTAAATGTAAAGAATGAAGAAACTCTTAGAAAAGAGTTTGCAAGAATGATTCAAATCCCTGAAACAACGGCAATATTACTTCAAACTATGGCAAGTGGCATGGAATTATTTTTAGGAGTAAAACGCGAAGACAAGTTTGGACACATGATTCTTTGCGGAATGGGAGGAATTTTTGTTGAAGTAATCAAAGATGTGTTAGCAGAATTATCTCCTATTAGCAAAAACGAGGCTTTGCAAATGATAAGGCAACTCAAAAGCTATAAACTAATACAAGGAATAAGAGGAAGTGAAGGTATTGACGAATTTATATTTGCCGATATTATTTGTCGTCTTTCTGCTTTGGTTGAAGTTGCTCCTGAAATTTTCGAAATGGATTTAAACCCACTTTTAGGAAAGGGAAAATCTATTATTGCTGTTGATGCAAGGTGTAGAATTGAAAAATAAATCTGAAACCCTTATAATAAAAATAAAGTGTATGAGAATTTCCCCATACACTTTATTTTGCATGCAATTAAATAGGCTTATCCGTTAATTTCGTCAATAATTTCTTGAATTCTGTCTTGACATTGTCCACAACCTGTTCCTGCTTCAGTTTCATCGCCTACTTCTTCAACAGTTTTTAAACCTTTTTCTTTGATAGCGTTTACTATAGTACTTTTGTAAACTTCCATGCAAACACATACTAATTCATCATTACTCATAATTATATAATTTAAGATTAAACAAGTTCAAATATTTTCATATCTTCTTCAACAGTAGTGATAGTCTGAACTCCGAAATGTTCTTGTACTGCTTTTAATAAATTTGGAGTTAAGAAAGCAGGTAAGGTTGGTCCAACATGTGTATTCTTAATTCCTAGATATAATAATGCAAGATGCACAATAATTGCTTTTTGTTCGTACCAAGCAATGTTAAACACTATCGGAAGTTGATTGATATCATCTAAGCCCAATACTTCTTTAAGTTTCAATGCAACAAATGCCCATGAGTAGCTATCGTTACATTGACCTGCGTCTAAAACTCTTGGAATACCATTAATATCTCCTAAGTTTAATTTATTATAACGATATTTTGCACAACCTGAAGTAAGAATTACAGTATCTTTTGGTAGTTGTTTTGCAAATTCAGTATAATACTCACGAGTTTTATGGCGAGCATCACAACCAGACATAACAACAAGTTTCTTAATTGCACCCGAATTAACTGCGTCAAGAACTTTGTCTGCTAATGCAAGCACTTGATTATGTGCAAATCCGATTGTAAGTTCACCTGTTTCAATTTCAGTTGGTGCTTTGCAAGTTTTTGCCAATTCAATGATTTCAGAAAAATCTTTATGTCCGTTAGCTAAAGTTTTAGTAATGCGTTTCCAACCCGGCATTCCTGTTGCTCCGGTAGTAAATACTCTATCTGTGTATGAAGCATTTGCACGAGGTGGAACTAAACAGTTTGTGGTGAAAAGGATAGGTCCGTTAAATGTTTCAAATTCGTCTAATTGACGATGCCAAGCATTTCCGTAATTTCCTACTAAATGTTTATATTTTCTAAAACTTGGATAAGCATTTGCTGGTAACATTTCAGAGTGAGTATAAATATCTATTCCTTTACCTTCGCTTTGAATTAAAAGTTGTTCTAAATCTTTAAGGTCATGTCCGCTAATTAAAATACCCGGATTTTGTCCAACTCCAATATTTACTGTTGAAATTTCGGGATGTCCAAATGTTTCAGTATTAGCTTTATCAAGCAAAGCCATTACTTTAACACCATGTGCACCAGTGTTAACAACCCAATCAAATGCAGCTTCTAGGCTAATTGGTTTAGTAATCATCACCAAACTTTTTTCCATAAAGTCGTAAATATCGTTGTCTTCATAGCCTAAGTTGAAAGCGTGCTCAGCATAAGCTGCCATACCTTTAATTCCAAAAAGCACATACTGTTTCAAACCACGAATATCAATATCTCCGTCATAAGTTAAGATGCCCACATCTTTAGCTTTGTTATGAAAATCCTCTTCGGTATTTCCATTCCAAGTTATTGATTCATGAGTTTCAGCAATGTTAACTTTGCTTTTTAGGTTATCACGATATTTGATAGCTACTTTAATTTCGTTAATGATATGCTCATTATCAAAATTAGCATTAGTGATTGTCATAAACAAGCAGTTTGTAATATGCTTGCTTTCTGCATTGGTGTTAATTCCTTGTTTTCTGGCTTCTATCGTAAGATAAGCAAGTCCTTGACAAGCAAACATTAACAAATCTTGAATATTGGAAGTTTCTTCGGTTTTTCCGCAAACTCCTCTTACTGTACACCCTGTGTTCTTGGCTGTTTCTTGACATTGATTACAAAACATAATTTTAAAGTATTTAAGTGTTTATTAAAATGTTACGGTTTTATCTGCCCAAATAAGCATATCCAAGCAATCATTCATTGTGGATATGGGACAAGATGTATTATCGGCTAATTGTCTTGATTTCAAACATGTTCCACATGCTAAAATTTCTCCACCAGCTTTTTCAAATTTTTCCCATTGTTCAGCTACATTGTATTTAACATGCGTCATACCCTCACATTCAACAGCTTCCCCCATCAAAAACAATTTAACTTTATGCCCTTGTTTTCTTGCTGTTACAGCAAAACGAAAAGCATTCCAAGCTTTTTCAAATTCTTTAGTTTCTAATATTATCCCTATTTTCATTATTATAATAATATTGTTTGCGTTGTGGGCTTTGGTGCTTTAACTACTAATATTCTTGCAATAGAATTTGAAGTATTGGCTAAGCAATGAATAATATCCTTAGGACTTTCAACCAAATTATCCTTTTCAACTGTTATTGTTTCATCTCCAATACGAACATCAACTGCACCTTCCAAGACATAGAAAAATACATCAACCGGAGTAATATGAGGTTTAAGTCCTTCTCCAGCTTGCAATGTTATGTGCATAGCTTGTGCATTATCATAATCGTATAGTTTTCTAACATCAACTTTATGAGGCGTTTCAATAATTGGCAATTCTTTTACATTAATAATCTTCATCTTAATGTGTCTTATTTTGCAAAAATATAAAAATCTTTCAAAAGTAATGAATTATAAATTACTTATTAATTACAACAAATTCAGTTCTCCTATTTAATGACCGTCCCTCTTCATTAATATTTGAAGCCACAGGACGACTAAAACCATAACCTTTGTACTGAAGTCTTTTCGAGTTTATTCCTTTTTCAACTAAATATGTAAAAACAGCTTTTGCTCGTCTATGCGACAAATCAACATTATACTCTGCACTCCCGATATTATCTGTATGTCCATTAATAGAAACAGAAATATTAGGGTTATCTGTCATAAAATCTACAAATTCTTCAATGATAAGTTTAGAATTAGGGGTTAGTTTATCAGAATCAAATTCATAAAAAATATCTTTCATAGTATAAGGTTTCCCTATTTCTATCGGTTTAAGTTCAACTTCGATATTGGCAGGTACATCATAAATAGTATCTTCTGCTGAAATATAAACAGACTCATAAACATAATCTTCCTTTTTTACTGTCATCACATAATCACTCTTAAAAGGAATAGCAACAACATATTTGCCTGTTTCACTATCAACCGGAATAATGTGTGTTTTTTTAGTTTCTATACTTTTTATTTCAACTCTGGCATCAATAGGTACTTGATTATATTCATCTTTAACATCACCTTTAACAAATAAAACCTTTTCTGGTCGTGCATCTTTATATAGTTCAAATGAATAGAAATCCCAACCGCCAAGACTTAAATTTTTTATTCTGTTTGAAGCAAAATATCCATATTTTCCGTTTGTGCTAACAAAAAAACCAATATCATCATATTCAGTATTTATTGGATAGCCGATATTTTTTGGTTCTGTCCATTTTCCATTATCATTCAGCTTTGAAAAGAAAATATCATATCCACCTATGCCAATATGTCCGTCAGAAGAAAAATAAAGTGTTTGACTATCGGTATGAATAAATGGAGATTTCTCATTTCCTGAACTATTTATGGTAGGTCCGAGATTAATTGCAGGTCCCCAATTGTTATTTTCATCTCTAATACTTTTATATATATCATATCCTCCATATCCACCAGAGCGATCGCTAACGAAGTATAAAACTTTGCCATCAGATGAAATAGAAGGCATGCTTTCCCACGAACATGGCATATTTGCCAAGCCGGGCAAAGGTTTTATCTCATTCCAATAAGCATTTTCAAATTTTGAATGATACAAATCACAATTATAATAATTTGGATTTTCTTTACAAGTGCCGTATTCGCAAACAGTATATATAAGCTCTTTATTATCAATAGTTAATGTTGCTCCACCTTCATTTTTTCTTTGATTAAAAGGATGTTCCATAGGAAGACCATTTGAGAAATTAAGATCATCTATGCGTTCACTTTGATAAAAGCGTTCTTCAAACATTATTTCTGGAGTAAAACTGCTTGCTTTTGATGAAATCAATTGCTCTCTTGTATAATAGGCATATTCATCATCAGGTGTAATAATCACAAGATATTCATTATATTCAGAAGAAATACCATCAACAATAAACGGCTCAAAAGGCACAGGATTATTCAAAATTTCATATCTTGTTTTAGCAATTTTCAATATCTTTTTTGCATCAACAATATAAGCATCATTTGTAAGAATTGATTGGTCTCTAAGGTATTTTTGAAAATAAGCAATGGTTTCTTCAAGATTATTATCAGCATAAGCAATGTTTCCTAAAAAAAAATACAAATCAATATCAAAAACATCGCATAAGTCAAGACTCTTTTTAAAATACCTTAGTGCATTTTTTATATTATTTTCTGGTTTAAAAGCATAAGCATATCCAAGGTAGTAATGTATGCCGGCAAATAAAGGGTCAGCTTTTTCGGCTATTTTCAGTTGTTGAATTGCCTGATTGAAGTAAAATTCAGGTGTTCGTGATGTTTTTGCGCGCTCAATAAACTGCAAACCCTCATCATAAGCTTTTTTTGCCTTTTTGCTATTTGGCTCTCCACAATCAAATTGTGCTTGTAAACTAGTTACAACAAATACAAAAATGAATAAAAATAAAAACTTAAAGAAACTGTATATTGATTGCAAACTATTCATGCTCATTAATTACAATATCTTGCAATGCAAAAATATAAACTTTTGGGGCAATATCTTATTATTTATTTAAATTGTGCTTTCTATTTCTTTTTTGGATTTTTTAGGGAAAATTTTATGATAAAAAATCACAATTATTAAAACCCCAATAGTTATTGAACTATCGGCGATATTAAATATTGGTCTAAAAAACACAAATTCATTCCCGCCAACAAATGGCATCCACTGAGGAAGAGTAGTTTCAATCAAAGGCGCATAAATCATATCTACAACTTTGCCTTGCAAAAAGCCAGCATATCCTCCACTTTCTGGAAATATTGAGGCTGTGTGCAAAAAATGACTTTCTGAAAAAATCAGACCATAAAAAGCACTATCAATAATATTTCCTAAAGCACCAGCAAACACAAATGACATGGCATAAATAAGAATTTTATTCTCATTTTTCTTAATATATGAAAATAACACCACTCCGATAATGGCAATCACAAGAATCCTAACAATGCTCAAAATAAATTTACCAATGCTACCGCCAAATTCTAAACCAAAAGCCATTCCGTTGTTTTCAACGAAATATAGTCTAAAAAAACGACCTAATATAAAAACTTCTTCTCCAAGTGTAAAATGAGTTTTAATATAGATCTTGAGAATTTGATCAATTAGCAGAACAAAAAAAATAATGAAAACTGAACGCTTAAGCATTTTTAGCAAAATATCATTTGTTACTCTTCAAGACCTGTATCAGAGCTTGGAGTGTATTTAGGAGTATTTTGTTGGCGTTTAGCTTCAATGCACAATGTGGCATGTGGTACGGCTCTTAGTCTGGTTTTGCTAATAAGCTGACCTGTAGCTCTGCAAATGCCATAAGTTTTATTTTCAATTCTGACCAATGCCATTTCTAAAGATTTGATAAACTTTTGCTGGCGGGCAGCAAGATGACTGTTTTCTTCTTTTGATAGCACAGAATATCCTTCTTCAAGTACTTTAAAAGTTGGAGAAGTATCTAAAGTATCATTATCGTTCAAACCAGTAAAAGCATCAGTTAGCATTTTTAAATCGCTTTTTGCTTTTTCAAGTTTTTTTAGAATAATTTCTTTAAACTCTAATAATTCTTCGTCAGTATATTTTTTCTTTTCAGTTACGATATCGCCTTTTGACTGCTTGCTAGTTGTTTCTTTTTTCTTTGCCATAATCGTTATTTATTTTGTGCGTTTAACATTAACTTTTAATTGTATTGAATCAAATATCTCTATTTCCGATACATTATCATTTTGCAATTTTAAAGTATCACTAATCGAGTCTGCAAGAATTTCGTTGCAAATATATTGGTAATTATTCTTAACTGCCTCATTAATTTCTTTTTGTGTTTCGTATTCAACCATAATTTTGTCTGTAACATCAAATCCACTCTCTTTACGAATAGTTTGAATACGATTAATAAATTCTCGAGCAATACCTTCTAATCTTAATTGTTTCGTAATAGTTGTATCAAGTGCAACCGTTAGCGAACCTTCATTATTAACTACCCAACCGGGGATATCTTCCGTAATAATTTCAACTTCATTAATATTGATTAAAACATCAATACTTTCAATAAAAAAGGACAATTTCTGATTTTGCTCAAACTCAAATATTTCTGATTGCGAAAGATTGGCAATTTTTTCTGCTACAAGTTTCATTATTTTGCCATAACGCGGTCCGAGTAGTTTAAAGTTTGGTTTAACTTTTTTAGAAATAATATTAGTTTTGTCAGTTAATATTTCAACTTCTTTAATGTTAACTTCTGCTTTGATAATATCTGCAACACTATTAATTTGTTCGGCAATAGCTTGACTATTTACAGGGATAATAATTCTTGAAAGAGGCTGTCTCACTCTAATATTTGAACGCTTGCGAAGGGATAATGTCATTGAGCAAATTTTTTGTGCTAATTGCATTTTTTCTTCCAATGCTGAATCAATCATAAGTTCATTATACTCAGGAAACTTTACTAAGTGAACAGAGCTTTCTTTATGCTTATATGTTACTGAATTTAACAATTGAAATAAATGTTCAAAATAAAATGGAGCAATTGGAGAACTAATAATTGCAATTGTTTCAAGGCAGGTATAAAGTGTCTGATATGCAGATATTTTGTCGTCTGTGTATTCGCCTTTCCAAAATCTGCGTCTCGACAAACGAACATACCAATTGCTAAGATAATCATTTACAAAATCTAAAATATCACGAGCAACCTTTGTTGGTTCATAATCTTCGTAATAAATATCAACTTTTTTAATTAATGAGTATAACTCTGACAAAATCCATCTATCAATTTCGGGTCTTTTATTGTATTGAATATCTGGTTCAGAATATGAAAAACCATCAATATTAGCGTATAAAGTAAAGAAAGAATAAGTATTGTGAATTGTTCCAAAGAGTTTTCTTTGAATTTCGGATACTCCTTCTATGTCAAACTTAAGATTATCCCACGGAGGAGCGTTTCCAATCATATACCAACGCAATGCGTCTGGTCCATACTTATTGATTACTTGAAAAGGATCAACTGCATTTCCTAATCTTTTTGACATTTTATTGCCATTCTTGTCAAGAACAAGTCCATTTGAAATTACTGTTTTAAACGATACCGAGTCAAAAATCATTGTTGCAATTGCGTGGAGGGTAAAAAACCATCCTCTTGTTTGGTCAACACCTTCGGCAATAAAATCAGCCGGAAAATTTCGTTTAAATTCATCTTGATTCTCAAAAGGATAATGAAGTTGAGCATAAGGCATAGCTCCCGAATCAAACCAAACATCAATCAAATCACTTTCTCTATACATTTTTTTCCCGCTTGGAGAAACTAATATAATTTCATCTGCATAAGGTCTATGTAAGTCAAATTTCGCATAGTTTTCAGCCGACATATCGTCTGGATTGTATGCGTCAAGCGGATTTACAGTCATAAAACTGTGTTCAATGCTCTTTTTGATTTCAACTTTTAATTCTTTAATTGAACCTATACATATTTGTTCGGTTTTATCCTCTGTTGTCCATATTGGCAAAGGGATTCCCCAATATCTTGAACGGCTTAAATTCCAATCGACCAAATTTTCCAACCAATTGCCAAATCTTCCTGCACCAGTGGATTGAGGTTTCCATGCTATAGTATTATTTAGCTCAATTAAGCGGTCTTTATATGCTATTGTTCTGATGAACCAAGAATCTAAAGGATAATATAAAATTGGTTTATCTGTACGCCAGCAGTGAGGGTATGAATGTTCGTATTTTTCAGTTTTGAAAGCTTTGTTTTCTTTCTTTAATTTGATAATTATATCAATATCTACTGGGTTTTCGGAACTTGCTTCCATTTCAAATTCAGGTTTTACATATCTTCCTGCAAATTCTCCCATAGACTCGATAAACATTCCTTTCTTATCAACCATAGTTAACGAACCTATACCATATTTTTTCGCAACACGATAGTCGTCTGCTCCAAAACTAGGTGCTATATGCACTATTCCGGTTCCGTCTTCGGTTGTAACAAAATCGTCATTCAAAACTTTGAAAGCATCAGCATCTTCGGGCTGTGTATAAGGTAGCAATTGTTCGTATTGTGCATGTTCAAATGAACTGCCTAAAAATTTATCAACAATTTTAAATGGAATTTTTTTCTGACCTGCTTCATAATCTTCAAATGATAGATTAGCATTTTCTGCAGAAAAATAATTATTGAACAAGTCCTCAGCCAAAATTACTGTTTGCAACTGAAATGTGTATGGGTTATATGTTTTAACTAATAGATAGTTTATTTTTGCATTCATTGCAAGTGCTGTGTTTG
>CAZKDV010000062.1:0-14852 GCA_964551645.1 uncultured Bacteroidales bacterium
TATTCACTTGGTTATAGCAACGCAAAGACCATCTGTAAATATTATTACTGGTGTTATTAAAGCTAATTTCCCTGCTCGTTTAGCTTTTAGAGTATCAGCAAAAGTTGATTCTCGCACTATCTTAGATACTAGTGGAGCAGACCAACTAATCGGAAGAGGAGATATGTTGCTTTCAACAGGAAGCAGTATTGTGAGAATTCAATGTGCTTTTATTGACACACCAGAACTTGAAGAGATTACCGAATTTATTGGGAGCCAAAGAGCATATCCAACAGCATTCTTTTTGCCCGAAGTTATTGCTGATGAAGATGAACCAAGCAGAGGAGAGTTTGATAATGAGAATAAAGATCCTATGTTTGCTGAGGCGGCAAGAATTATTGTTACTAAACAGCGAGGCTCTACATCATTATTACAAAGAAACTTGAATTTGGGATATAATAGAGCAGGACGAATTATTGATCAATTAGAGGCAACCGGCATTGTTGGTCCATTTGAAGGCAGTAAAGCAAGAGAAGTACTTATCAAAGATATTGAGTCTTTGGAACAATTATTGAGTGAATTATTAAATTAAAAAATATAACTATTATGAACTTACACAAAACAATGATGAGAGTGTTACCTTTTGCTATAGCTTGTTTGTTCGTTTTTGCCAATACAAATGCACAAGTTATTGATAAAAAAGCTGAAGAAATTTTAGAGCAATTAAGTGGTAAAATACAAGACTACAAAAATATGCACATTGAATTTACTTATGTAATGGAAAATGTTGCAGAGAATATTAAAGAATCAAAAACGGGTTCAATTTATATACAAGGAGATAAGTTTAGATTGTACATTGCTGACCAAATAATTATATCTGATGGAAAAAATGTATGGACATATTTTAAAAATGGAAATGAAGTTCAAATTAATGAGGTGGATACTGATGATGAGAATACTCCAATGAAAATGCTTACAGGATATAATAAAAATTATAGACCAAAACTTATTGGCGAAGCTACTAAAACAGGAAAACTTATACAGACAATTGACTTAATTCCAAATACAACTCAAGCATTTTATAAAATTAGGATTGAAATTGACAAAGCAAAAAATATGATTCATAGTTCAACTATTTATGATAAAAATGGGACTACTTTTTCATATAATGTTGATAATTTCAGAGAAAATATAAATATTCATCTTTCGCGTTTTGCATTTCGCGAATCTGATTATCCTGGTGTTGAAGTAATTGATATGAGATAATTGAAAATATTATGAGAGTTATTGCATTATTTAGCCGAATTATAGTAGGAATTGTTTTTGTTTTCTCAGGTTTTGTAAAAGCCATTGACCCTTGGGGTTCAGCATATAAGTTTTTAGATTATTTTTCAGCTTTTAACATTGAATTTCTGAATAGTTTGGCAATATTCTTTTCTGTCGCTTTGTCTGCATTAGAATTTATTATCGGAATTGCTCTTGTATTTGGGTTAAAGCCAAAATACTCAACTACTGGAGGATTAATATTTATGGGAGGGTTTACTCCCTTAACTCTTTATTTGGCAATATACAATCCTGTTAGTGATTGTGGATGCTTCGGAGATGCAATAATACTTAGTAATTGGCAAACTTTTTATAAAAATCTTGTTTTGCTCGCACTAATTGTAATTGCTTTTGTATATAGAAAAAGATTTAAAAATTGGTGTTCATGTAAAATTCAATGGGTAGGAATTATATTAGCTTTGCTTTTTTCAATTGGAATAAGTGTATATAGTTATAGACATTTGCCCATAATTGATTTTCTTGATTGGAAAGTAGGTAATAGCATGAAATTAGATGAAGAAATGGAAGAGAAATTTTATGTTATTTATGAACATAAAGTTACCAAAGAAAGACAAGAATATATATCTCCTAATTTTCCGTGGCATGATAGTGCTTGGGTGGCTGATTGGGTTTTTATTGACCAAAGAGTTGAAACTCCGCCTCGTCCAGACAATATGATTTTTATTATAGACGAGCACGGCGATGATATTAGCTATCAAATTACTCAAAATCCTGAATTTCAGTTTATACTAGCAGTTCATACAATAAATAAGGATAAACGCAAAGTTTTTGAAAAGATTAACAACTTTGCTAATCAGTCTTATGAAAAAGGTATTGAATTTGTCGCTTTAACAGGAAGCACTCCAGAAGAAGCTAATAAATTTGCAGATGATATTCACGCAGCTTTTCCATTTTATTATGCAGATGAAATAACTTTGAAGACAGTTGTAAGAGCAAATCCCGGTTTAATTTTATTGAAAAATGGAGTGATTCTTGCAAAATGGCACTATAACGATATTCCCGATTTTAATTCTATTGACCTTGAAAGACTAACAAACAAATATTTACATAACTGATACCAACTATTGAATGTTACGGTTCATTTTCAGAAGATTATTATATGGAATACCTGTTTTGTTAGGAGTTGTAGTAATAATATTTTTTCTTTTTCATGCTTTGCCGGGCGATCCAACTCGTATGCTTGTTGGGCAAAGAAGCGATATATCAGGCATCGAAGCTATAAGAAAAGATTTAGGATTAGACAAATCATTAGGAACGCAGTTTCTAAATTACTTAAACGATATTTCTCCTTTATCATTTCATAATAAACTTGATGAAGAAAATTATTGGTATTTAGATAAGGAAAAATATTCAACTTATTCTGTGCTTTTTTCATATTCTAATGACAAAGTGCTAGTTGCTAAAAAACCATATTTTAGACGCTCATATCAAAGTAGGCGAGCAGTATCCTCAATTATTGGAGAAGCATTTCCCAACACATTGATATTAGCATTAACTGCTATGGGATTTGCCTTAATTTTAGGAATTATATTTGGTGCTTTGTGTGCTTTTTACAAGGATAGCATATTTGATAAAACAGTGCTAATTCTTAGTGTGGGTGGAATGTCATTGCCATCTTTTTTTGCAGCCATACTTATTGCATGGGTGTTTGCATTTTTATTAGGCGATTTAACAGGTTTAAATTTATTCGGAAATCTATATAGTGTTGATCCTATGGGAAATGGCGAGTTTATTGAGTTGAAAAATCTTATTTTACCTGCGTTTACTCTCGGAATAAGACCACTTGCAGTGCTTTTGGAATTAACCAGAAACTCATTTTTGGATATTCTAAATACAGATTTTGTTCGTACTGCTCGTGCAAAAGGATTATCAGAGAAAAAAGTTTATATAAAACATATAATGAAAAATGCTTTAAATCCGGTGGTTACTTCGGCAAGCAATTGGCTGGCATCTTTATTTGCAGGAGCAGTATTTGTTGAATTTATTTTTGATTGGAAAGGTATTGGTTATGTCGTAGTTACAGCACTTGAACAATATGATTTGCCTGTTGTTATGGGTTGCATTTTATTTATTTCTTGTATATTTGTTGTTTTAAATATACTTGTAGATATTATTTATGCGTACTTAGATCCACGAATTAGACTAACTTAGCAATAAAATAACACTATGAAATCAAAAAGGATATATAGAAATGCTAATAGTAAATATATTGCTGGAGTTGCATCTGGAATTGCTAACTATGTTGCTATTGATCCAGTACTTATGAGAATAGCTTTTATCATGAGTGCATTTTTTGGAGGTTTTGGCATACTTGTATATATTATTTGTTGGATTATTATCCCAGAAACTGATGAACCTATTTATGCAACTGAAAGAATTTATAGAAATATGAACCATAAAAAAATAGGTGGAGTTGCAGCAGGTTTTGAAGACTTTTTCAATATTGATGTTAATATAATTAGAGTTGCTTTTGCTTTTTCTGCTTTTTGGGGAGGTTTTGGCTTATTACTGTATGTCTTTTGTTGGATTGTTATTCCACCTCGTTCTTTTTATGACCGAATTGATAATACTAAATTTGAAATTTGAAAATATAATTTATATAAAGACATTATGATTAATAAGCTGATAATGAGAGTGTTATGTTTTTTTGCAGTTTTAACACTGTTTTCTGTATCACTTCAAGCTCAATTTTATGAAGATTTTTCATCATTTTCATTTTTAGATAAGCAGTGGCAAGGAGATACAAGTCAGTTTGCATTTTCTAATTCAACCGCAATTCCTTTAGATATGAAGCCGGGATTACAATTAAACGACAGTATTGCTAATACTTCAATGCTTGTCGCTCCATATACTATTGATTTAAGTGATGAGGTAGAATGGTCTTTTTGGATAAAACTTAGCTTTAATACAACCAAAACAAATCATGCTAGGGTGTATATAATGTCTGATTTAGCTGAACTCAAAGATAGTGTGAATGGTTATTTTATTGGAATTGGTGAAGATGACAAAAGAATAACATTATGTAAACAATCGGGAGCAGTAACACAAAATATAATTACAGGAGAGGTGGCGTATTTAAGCAAAACAACTAATGAAGTTAGAGTTAAAGTTATCAGAGATATTGAAGGAAATTGGAATTTGTATTCTGATACGCTTGGTGGAATCAACTGGACTTTAGAAGGAACTGCTAAAGATAATACTTTCTCACAATCAAATTGGCATGGCTTGTATTGTAAATACACTAAGTCTAATTCTACAAAAATCTATTTTGACGAATTTTATGCAGGACAAGTACAAGTTGATACAATTAAACCTTTTGTTGAAAAGATTCATGTTATTTCTCAATCTCAGTTAGATATTGTTTTTAGTGAGTTAGTTACAGACGAAACAGCCACAGATGTTCAAAATTACTTTGCTCATAATGGCATTGGCAATCCTTTTTCTATTGCAACTGATGTTTTTAATCCGTTTTTGTATCATTTATCATTTGAAACACCATTTGCTGAGAACAGCATTTCAACAATAACAATAAAAAATATTGTAGATTTTGCCGACAATATTATTGATGATACGGATATTGATTTTGCTTATTTTGAACCTCAGCAGTTTGATGTTTTAATTAACGAAATAATGGCAAATCCAACACCAGTGGTAGGACTGCCTGAATATGAATATGTTGAGCTATACAATATGAGTCCTTTTCCTGTGAATTTAAGCAATTGGACTATAAGTTTTGGTTCAACAGTAAGAACTTTTGCTGATGTTACTATCCCTAATAAATCGCATCTTATAGTTTGCGGCAATAGTGCTGTATCGGCTTTAGAAGAATATGGTAATATATATGCTTTTTCATCTATTTCAATTAGTAATTCAGGACAAACTGTAAGTCTTGCTGATAATAACAATAAAATTATTCATAGTGTTAGTTTCACAGATGCGTGGTATCAAAGTAATGTTAAAAAAAATGGAGGATGGTCTTTAGAATTAATTGATCCATTAAATCCATGTGCTGGTTCTTCTAATTGGAAAGCCTCAAATAACAAACTTGGTGGAACACCCGGATTTGAAAATTCAGTTTATGGTAATAATCCTGATATTATTGCACCCGAATTATATAGAGTATCTGTAATTTCTGACTCTCAAATTGAGCTATGGTTTACTGAGTCTATGGATTACAATTCTATGCTAAAATCTTCAGCTTATTCTTTTTCAAATGGATTGGAACTATCTACAGAACCTATTCCTGTTGCACCAGCCTATACTTCTGTTATATTAAACTATACTCCCGCTATAAAGGAAGATGTAGTTTATAGATTAACTATTAGTGATACTGTAAGTGATTGTACAGGAAATATTTTATCTATTGGTGCCAGTATAGAGTTTGCATTGAGTAAACAAATTGAAGCTAACGACATTGTCATTAACGAAATTTTATCGAATCCTCCTGCAGGGCTAAGCGAATTTATTGAAATTTACAATAGGAGTGATAAGATTTTAGATGTAAAAGAGCTAAATATCGCTAATATTGACAAAAAAACAGGAGATATTACATCTGAACGACCTATTGATGCAGATGGCTTTTTGTTATTTCCTGAAGATTATTTGATTATTTCTAAAAATTCACAAGCAATTATTGATTATTATTATTGCCCATATCCAAAAAGGTTTATACAATTACTTTCTTTGCCAACTTACAATAATGATAATGGTTCGGTAGTGCTAATATTGAATGACGGAACAATAATCGATAGAGTTGATTATGATGTTTCTATGCACCTGCCATTGCTTTTATCAACAAAAGGAGTTTCTTTAGAGAGAGTGAACTTCAATAGACCTTCGGATGATAAAACAAATTGGCATTCGGCTTCCGAAAATGTTGGTTTTGCTACTCCTGGATACAAAAATTCTCAATTTTCTGATGTTCAGTTTGACGGAGATGTTTTATTGTATCCTGATATTTTTTCTCCTGATAATGACGGATATAACGATGTATTGCATATTTCGTATGAGTTTCCGACTCCAGGATTTATCGGAACTATAACTATTTATGATGCACATGGGAGATTAATACGAAATCTTGTGAGTAGCGAATTGTTAGGTACATCAGGAGTATATACTTGGGACGGAATAAGCAATCATAATCAAAAGGCTGAAATGGGGATATATGTAATTTTATTAGAAGTGTTTGATTTAAACGGAGTGAAAAAAGTATATAAAAACACAAGTGTATTGGCTGGTAAATTAAAATAAGAATGATAATACAAGATGTTATAGTAAGTAAAGAATTAATGCAATCATTGTATTTTTGTTGCAATTTGCAAAAATGTAGAGGCATTTGCTGTGTTGCTGGAGACGCTGGAGCTCCTTTAGAATTTGATGAAATTGAACAAATTCAGGCAAATCTTGAACAAATTAAGCCATTCATGCAAGAAAAAGCAGCAAATATAATAACTGAAAACACTGTGTTTGACTATGACCAAGAGGCAAGTTTAGTTACCGCTTTATTTGACAACAGAGAGTGTGTTTTTACTAATTTTGAAAATAATATTGCTTACTGCTCTATTGAAAGAGCGTATAATTTAGGTTTGATAAATTTTAGAAAACCAATTTCTTGTTTTTTATATCCAATAAGAGTTACAAAAGATGGAAGTTTTAAGAAAATTGAGTTTCATAAATGGAATATTTGCCAATCAGCTCATGTTTATGGTAAATCAACAGGAGTAGAGTTAGTTGATTTTTTGAAAACTCCATTAATTGAATATTTTGGTGAAGAATGGTACAAATTATATAGGGAAGCAGTATTGAGAAATAAAAAATAATTGAAGTTTTATACACATTTTAATAAATGATTATATGTCAATAAGTGAAAAAATGCAAATTTTACTCTTAGGTTCGGGTGGTAGAGAGTGTGCCTTAGCTTATTCTATAGCGAAAAGTAATTTATGTAAAAAATTATATATAGCACCGGGCAATGGTGGCACAACAGAATACGGCATTAATGTTTCAATACCAATATTGGATTTTGAAGCTATTAAAGAATTTTGTTTGGAGCAAAAGATTAAAATAGTAGTTGTTGGACCGGAGTTACCACTAGTAGAGGGGATTTCAGACTTTTTTGCAAAAGACGAACAATTGAATGATATTATTGTGATTGGACCTAACAAAAAGGGAGCTCAACTTGAAGGCAGCAAATCATTTTCTAAGTCTTTTATGAAAAGACACGGTATTCCAACAGCTGCTTATAGTTCTTTTGATGCAAACACAATAATTGATGCCAAAAAATATTTAAGCACTCTTAAGCCCCCTTATGTTATCAAAGCAGATGGATTAGCAGCAGGAAAGGGCGTTGTTATATGCAATGATATTACTGAAGCAAGCAATGCAATTGATGAAATGATTGAAAAAAATATATTCGGAGAAGCAGGTCAAACAATTGTAATAGAGGAGTTTCTTCAAGGAATTGAGGCAAGTGCATTTGTGTTGTGCGATGGAGTTAATTATCTTGTTTTGCCTGAAGCAAAAGATTATAAACGAATTGGAAATGGAGATACGGGCTTGAATACGGGAGGCATGGGAAGCGTTTCGCCTGTTCCATTTATTGATGATGAATTTAGAGATAAAATTCAAAAAAATATTATTGAACCAACAATAAATGGATTGAAAAAAGAAGGAATAGAGTATAAAGGTTTTCTTTTTATCGGACTGATGAATGTTAATGGAGAACCTTATGTGATAGAATATAATGTACGACTCGGAGACCCTGAAACACAAGTTATTTTGCCAAGAATAGAAAATGATATTGTAGAGTTGTTTAATTCATTCAAAGATCAAACTTTAAATAAACATCAAATACGATTAAGTCCTAATTATATTGTTAATGTTGTTTTAGCTGTTGAGGGTTATCCCGGCTCATATAAAAAGGATATTAATTTATCAATAAATGACACTCCTGAAAACTCAATACTATTTCATGCCGGAACAAGTATAGATGATGGACAACTGAAAACATCGGGCGGAAGAGTTATGTCTGTATGTGGTATCGGAAAAACATTGAACGAGGCTGTTCAAAATGCTTATATGATGACAGAAAAAGTTGTTTTTAATGAAAAATATTATAGAAAAGATATTGGAAAAGATATAATCTCTTACTGCAAATAAAGCTAAATATGTTAGTTAGATTATATAAAAATGTTGAATATTTTAAATGGTTTATTGTAATTGCCGTTTCAGTGCTTTTTTTGCTGCCTTACAAAACATATCTTAATGTTGAACATTCTGTTAGCTTAATTGATAAGTTCTTAAACTTTTCTTTTTTATCATTTACTTTTTCAATCCAACTTAATCAAATCATAAATATATTAGTTGTTTTAGTGATTGGCATTGCTTTTTTTCAGTTATTAATTCTAAATCATATTATTGAACGCAAGAACTTTTTGGGATTGTTTTTTGCTTTTTTATGTTTTTCAACACTACAAACGAACTATTTTTCGGTTGCAGATATTTTTGCTGTTTTCTTTGTATATAAAAGTATCCAAAAACTACTTAATGCTGAAAACTCAGCAAAAGAAATGATGATTTTTTTTGATGCAGGCTTTTTGTTGGGTTTGGCTTTTTTGTTCAATACTTGCACTTTTATCTATAGTTTTGTGATATTTGCTGTTATCATTATTAATAGGCAATATCAATGGAGAAATTGGTTTGTCGGCATCTTAGGATTAGTCTTGCCTTTTGTTTTTCTTAATGCGTATTTGTTTACATTTAAAGATATTGTTGTTAATGAGTTAGTTAGTGATTTACAATTTTCGAGCAAAAATATACTTCAACACTTTCATGGTTTTTATTGGTATTTTATAATAATAATATTATTATCTTTTATTTCACTTATGTATATTGTATGGCAACTTCAAGATAAGAAAATACATATCAGAAAAAAGACTTGGTCTTTAATTTCTATTTTTTTCATTTCATTAATTGGATTGCTTTTTCAACCTAACAATCAGTCTATATTTGTCTTGTTTTTGTCTTTACCTTTAGCTTACTTTTTTATGCTTATTGCTGAGAGATTATTGATTGTGAAAAAAATTAAATTTACCAATATAATAGATTTGTTTGCTATTGTCGTTTTGTTGTTTAGATTTTTTGAATGAGCTAACTAAATTAATATTATGCGAATATGTTAAAAATTGTATCTTTGTAACATAAATCAATAAATCTACATCTATGAAAAAATTATTATTCTTATTGTCTTTTGTAATTATTTTTGGCTCAGCCAATTCACAAGTACTTTTAGAAGAAACTTTTACTTCTTCATCTAAACCGGCAGCTTGGAAATTAGAAGATTTGTCAGGTAGTTTTGAAGAGTGGGATTGGGAGTTTACTTCCGGTTTTGCAACTCATATTTTTTATATGTCAAGTTTGTACACTAGACCAGCTAATGCTTGGATGATCACTAAGGCAGTGCCACTTGTTGCCGGAGAAACATACTCCATACAATTTGACATTAGTGTAAACACAGAATTAGGTTCTGGAGGCGTTCAGGTTAATGGACCTGCAATGTTGCGTGTGAAAACAGGTAAATCACAGACTGCCAGTGCTTTGACCGTAGAGTTGTATGACAATAATTATGTTGATAATCTTGCTTGGAAAACAATTACTAAAACATTTATCGCAGAAGAAACTACTGATTATTATTTTGGATTTAATTGTTATTCTTCTGGTGCTGGCGGCATGAGTGGAAATGCAGTTAATATTAGAGTGGATAATGTTAAAATAATGCAAGAAAATGCTCAGACAGTTTCAGATTTAACTGATACGAAAATCAGTGTATTCCCCAATCCAGTTAATGATTATTTATTTATTGGCGGATTGCAAACAGATTCACAAATAAGAATTTATGACATTCTTGGAAATGTTTGTATTGAAAAAAACTTGTCTTCAGAATCAGAAACAATAGATATAAAACATCTTTCCAACGGGCAATACTTTATCGTTATTGATAATAATAATAAAGTGTACAGAGATAAAATTGTGATTCAAAAATAATTTCGCATTAACATTTTTTAACTATTATTAACTTTTTTTAATAAGATATTGAGTTATCTTTGTAGCTATTGAGCATAGTGTTTCAATTTTAGTTAATAATTTGGGTTAATACATAAGAACACTCTACAAAACGGAGTGTTCTTATCGTTTATAATTATCCGATTAATATTACAATGATGCTTAATCCAAGTCGTGAAAAATGATGTATTTTTGCAAATAAAAAAATTATGACATTAAACATAACAACAAAATATGCCAAAGGTTTTATAGATAAAGATGCTATTGCTAAACTTCAACCTTATGCAGAATATTGTCATAAGTCTTTGATTGAAAAAACAGGCAAGGGAAATGACTTTTTAGGCTGGTTGGATTTGCCTGAAAAAATGCTAAAAGATGAAGTTTTGTTTGAAACATTAAGTAAAATTAAAAACAAATGGCAGCAGTTGAAAATTACTCATATTGTTGTAATTGGCATTGGTGGTTCTTATTTGGGAACTAAAGCAATTTATGAGGCTTTGTGTTCTAATTTGTCAGAAGAGCAATTTAAACTTGTTTTTGCAGGACATCATATTGATTCTTTGGGTTTTAATGCGATAATTAATGAATTGAAAGATGAGAATTTTGCAATCATTCTTATATCTAAATCTGGAACAACTCTTGAACCTGCATTGGCATTTCGTTCTTTACTACAATTAATGAAGTTGCAATTCGGTGATGATAAAATAAGTGATAGAATTATTGCAATAACTGATGAGAAAAAAGGATCTTTGAAAAAACTTGCCGATAGAAATAATTGGCAAACTTTTGTTATTGCAGATGATGTGGGAGGAAGATATTCAGTTTTATCTCCTGTGGGCATAGTTCCTTTGTTCTTAATTGGATTTGATGTTTTATCGCTTTTGCGAGGAGCTAAAGAAATGCAAAATTTTCTATGTACGCAATATAAATACGATGAAAATCCTGCTTTACAATATGCTGTTTTAAGATATACTCTCTATAATTCAGGAAAACCTATTGAGATTTTAACTTCATTTCATCCACACTTACAATATTTAATTGAATGGTGGAAACAGTTGTTTGGCGAAAGTGAAGGCAAGCAAGGTAGGGGAGTGTTTCCTTCAGGAGTAGTTTATTCGACAGACTTACACTCAATGGGGCAATATGTTCAAGATGGTCTTCGAATTATTTTTGAAACATTTATTACTACTCAATTTAGTGCAGAAGATATCGTTGTGCCTCATAATATAGAAAATGATGATGAATTAAATTATCTTGCAGGAGCAAAACTCAGTGATATTCAAAAACAAGCCGAAAAAGGAACAATTTTGGCTCATTACGAAGGTGGTGTACCAATTATAGAATTGAACATTGAAACGATTGATGAATACAATATTGGGCAATTAGTTTACTTTTTTGAGTTTGCATGTGCCATAAGTGGATATTTACTTGAAGTAAATCCGTTTGACCAACCGGGTGTTGAAGCATATAAATTAAATATGTTTGCACTTTTACACAAGCCCGGAATGGAAGCTGAAACAAAACAAATTAATGAAAAAATTAAACAGTATGAACAACTTTAAGCAGTTTAATTTCTTGATTCTTAAATTATTTTTACGATTAAATATTATTTCGTTTTTTATATTATTATTTTGTACAAACTGTGCAAAAGTGGTTTCTCCTTCTGGAGGAGAAATAGATAAAGCTCCACCCGTATTATTGCAAGTGCAGCCACCACAAAAGCAAATAGCATTACGCAAAGGAGTTATTGTTTTCAAATTTGATGAGTTTTTTACTCTTAAATCACCTTCAAAAGGACTTATTTTAAGTCCGCTAGTTGAAGAAGAATTAAAGTATGAAATTAAAGGAAAACAATTACTTATACATATTCCTGAAAGTATTAAAGATTCAACTACTTATTCAATTTTACTAAATAATGTTATTGCAGATTATAATGAGGGTAATATCTTGCCTTCATTGAAATATACATTTTCAACAGGAGAGAAAATTGATTCACTCTTATTGTCGGGCAAAGCAATAAATGCTGTTGATGGTAAATTTGTTGATAGTGCCATGGTGTTTTTAATGCCATCTGATGCCGATTCCGCTATGTTAAAAAAACAATTTGCATATATCACTTTTACAGAACAAGGGAGTTTTCAATTTGAAAATATCTCAAGTGGAAGCTATAATTTGTTTTTATTGAAAGACAAAGACCAAAACTTTATTTATAGTAATATTGACGAACAAATTGCTTTTTATCCTGAATCAATCGAAGTAAAATTACACCAAATAGATGATAGCACTATTTCAAAACGAACTATCATTGAAAATCCTTTATTGGCATTTACAGAAAAAGACACCATATTAAAACTACTAAAATCAAGTTATGTACGCAAAGGATTAGCTGAACTGCACTTTAATCTACCGGTTACTAATTTGGATATAATCCCATTAACAGATGATTTATTTGACTCAATAATAGTAACAAGAAATGAAAACTTGGATAGTGCCAAGTTATGGCTGATTAATGTCAAATCGAATATATTAAATTTAGCTGTCAATATTGATAATGTGCCTTTTGATACAATAAGTTTGCTTGAAGCTAAAGGAAGAAATAAACTGCCAGATATGCCTTTGCTTAATATAAAACAAGACAAGCTGCACAAAGATAATGTATTAAGCTATTTTGATACTTTACGACTAAAAACCAATAATCCGATAAAACAAGTTGATTCGAGTAAAATATTCATTATTTCAAACAAAGATACTTTAATTCCCTATTTGCACATTTCGCAAGATAATCCTTTGTTTGTAAATGTTATATGTCCTTTTGAGAAAAACCAAAGCTATAATTTACATATTAAAGATAGCACTTTTGTTGATTATTTTGAGCAAAGAAATAAAGATTCATTGTCTTTGTCATTTAAGGTGTCAGATGATACTTTTTATGGACGCTTAAAAATAAATATGGAAGCAAATATTGAAAACTGCCATATTATACAGTTGAAAAATGAAAAAGGAATTACACAATATGAGTTCAAGTTTTCTGACAAACAATCAACATATTTGTTTGAAAATATTGTGCCGAGCAATTATTCCGTATATCTTATTTACGATGATAATTGTAATGGAAAATGGGATTCAGGACAATTTTTAGATAAAATTTTACCAGAGAAAACAGAATTGATTATTCCCAAAGTTGAACTAAGATCTAATTGGACAAACGAAATCAATTTATCTAAATAAGTTTGTTTGTTGTCCTCGTTTAACTATGTTTCGCATAGTGTTTAAATAAATAGGTATAAATAAAACAAAACATCTATCTAATTACTTTATTTTCTCAAAAATAATAATTAAGTTTGCAAAAAAAATAAACATGAGTATTTCACATATTGAACATATTGGTATTGCAGTAAAAAACATGGAAGAGAGTATAGCTTTTTATGAAGAAAAACTCGGAATGAAATGTTATGCAATTGAAGAAGTGCCAGATCAAAAAGTTAGAACTGCATTTTTTATGCTTGGTCAAACTAAGATAGAATTGTTAGAATCAACAGATGCTGATGGTCCTATTGGTAAGTTTATTGAAAAGAAAGGCGAGGGGATTCATCATATTGCTTTTGCAGCAAAAGAAATTGAACAAGTATTGTCAAATCTTGAGGAAAAAGGAGTACAGTTGATTGATAAACAGCCAAGAAAAGGAGCTGAAGGTCTTGATATTGCTTTCTTACATCCGAAATCAACAGGTGGAGTATTAATTGAATTATGCGAAAACAAAAAATAAATATACATGTCGATAAATAATAAAATTTCAGAATTACTTTCTAAGCGTAATCAAGCAAAATTAGGCGGAGGCCCAGAGCGAATTGCTGCTCAACACTTGAAAGGAAAACTTACAGCTCGAGAACGCCTTGAATTACTTTTAGACGAAGGAAGTTTCGAGGAGTTTGATATGTTTGTTTCTCATAGATGTTATGATTTTGGACTTGAAAACAAAAAATACTTAACAGATGGCGTTGTTACTGGATACGGTACTATAGACGGAAGATTAGTTTTTGTGTTTTCTCAAGATTTTACAGTCTTTGGTGGTTCTTTGTCAGAAGCATTTGCTAACAAGATTTGTAAAGTGATGGATCAGGCATTAAAAGTTGGTGCACCCATTATTGGTATTAATGATAGTGGTGGAGCAAGAATACAAGAAGGAGTGAAAAGTCTTGGTGGATATGCTAACATTTTTCAGAGAAACATACTAGCATCAGGTGTTGTACCTCAAATTTCTATGATCTTTGGTCCTTGCGCCGGCGGTGCTGTTTATTCACCTGCTCTTACTGACTTTATTTTGATGTCTAAGGAAAATAGCTATATGTTTGTAACTGGACCGAAAATTGTCAAAACAGTTACAGGAGAAGTTATTAATGAAGACGAATTGGGAGGTTCAGCTATACATTCATCAAAATCTGGTGTCGCTCACATGGTGTCTGATACTG
>CAZKDV010000063.1:0-14536 GCA_964551645.1 uncultured Bacteroidales bacterium
GCCGGATAGTAATCTAATACTTTTCCGTAAGTCATTCTAATAGTTGAATTTGCATTTGGATAAAACTTCTTTTCGGGTTGCATTTTTCTTAATCCTTCAATAAATAAACGATATGCTTTATCTGTTTTTCCTTCTATATCTGCATAATCAACATAAGTGCTTCTTAATGAAGTAATCATGGACATTGTTATTAACCAGCCTGGATCTTTGCTTAGAACTGAATATGATGGTTTTGCAAGAAAATCGTTCATCTTTTTTTCATCAACTAAAATGGATTTTTTGAAAATATCATTTGCCCAAGATTCAAAACTATTTTTATGTTTTTTCATAGCAGTAGCAAAAATATCGGGATGTTGAGCTTTGTCAACATTGTCATAAAACATCTTGAATAATGCAACAAATAGGTCTTTGTCAATATTTGCATTATAGTCTTTAAAGTGTTTTTCAGCAGTTGGTTTAAAGTTTTGAGCTAATTCCATGATTGTCGCGTCATATTCTTTTTTGCTTTTTTTAGACATATCATTTTGTTGCATCAAAGCTCCATAAAGTTGATATAAACCAAAAGAGAAATATACAAATTCGGGTCCTTGAAATACAGCTTCTTCAAGATATTTAAATAAGTGTATAATTGAGCTTAATTGTTCATATCCAGTTTCAATATCATTCAATGCACTTCCGTATATGTTTTGGCGATCAGCATCTTGTTGAGCCCATTTTAAATAATTGTCTTCCAACTCTTTTCGTCTATCAGCAACATTGTGCAACTTAAGACCTCTTGTTTGTCCGATATGATATTTCCAGTAGTTTGCAGTTTGTGCATGTTTTGAAGCATATTGGATTCTTGTTAAAGGGTCTTTATCCATATATGATTTCATTATATCAAGTTTTGTGTCTCTGATGCTAATGATTGATGGATTGATATATTTCAAAGCAAAGTCAATGCCATGAGATGTAAGGTATCTGTCAGTTGAGCCGGGAAAACCAAATATCATTGAAAAATCGTTTTCTTTAACTCCTTGCACAGAAACAGGAAAATGGTGTTTAGGTTTATATACTTCGTTTTCTTTATTAAATTCAGCAGGAGTTCCATCAGGAGCAGCATAAATTCTTAAATATGAAAAATCTCCTGTGTGTCGTGGCCACATCCAATTATCAGTATCTCCACCAAATTTTCCGATTGAAGATGGTGGTGCACCAACTAATCTAATGTCTAAAAATGTTTGGTAAACAAATAAGTAGTATTCACTTCCTTCGAAAAAACTTTTTACATGAACATTATATTTTTTGTTTTCAGATGCTTCTTTTTCAATTTGTTTAATTGCTTTAGCAGTCATTGTGTTGCGTTGACTTTCAGATGTTTCATGAGTGATACCTTCTAATACTTTTTCTGTAACATCTTCCATTCTTACCAATATTGATGCAGTCATGCCCGGAATTGGCAATTCTTCATTTTGATTATATGCCCAAAATCCATCAGTTAAGTAATCAGCATCAATTGAACTTAATTTTTGAATAGCATCATAAGCACAATGATGATTTGTTAATAATAACCCTTGATCTGAAACAATTTCTCCTGTGCAGAAAAACATTCCGATTCCATATTCTTGTTGCCCTAAGCCAACAATAGCATCTTTCATGCTTGAGTTGTTAATGCTGTATATATGTTCAGCACTTAGGCGAAAACCCAATTTGTGCATGTCGTCAATGTTTAACTTCCCAATCCACATAGGTAACCACATACCTTCATCAGGTGGATAAGATGGATTATTGCAATTATTGGCATATACAGAAGTAAATCCAATAAACAAAATTAAACTTAGAAATAGATTTTTTAATGTCTTCATGTTTTGAGTAACTTTTAGTTAGTAAAAATTTTTAGCAAAATTAATAATTTTGACTTATTCATGCCTATTAAAAAAATATAATAGGTCTTATATTAGCAAAATTGAACAAATTTTCACTTAATAATAGTTTGTTAATTTAAGTTTAGTAACATATTATCAATTAATTGTGATAAAATTACTTGTTTTTACATCTTTTTTTTATACTTTTGCAACAGATTAATATATACAAAATAAATGATTATTATTATGAATCGTACAAGTTTTTTGATATTATTATTTTTGTTTGCTTTTACAGGCGGAGTATTTGCACAAAAAGTAGGCGAAATATACAACGAGGGAGTTGTTTTGTATGAAAATGGCAACCTTCAAGCAGCATTACATAAATTTAATGAGGCAATACAGTTTGATGAAAATATGTATAAGGCATATTATAATAGAGGAATAATATTGTCTGAACTTGGTAAAACAAATGAGGCTTTGACCGATTTTGCCTATGTAATTGCAAATGAACCTACTGCTTTGGCTTATTTTTCACAAGCTAGAATAAAACACGATATGAATGATTTCGATGGTGCTTTTGAAGATTACTCAATGGCTGTTGGACTTGATAAAACTTTAGCTCTTGCATATTATTATCGTGGAAGTATATATTTTGAAACAAGCAATTATGAAAATGCAGTTGATGACTATACCGAAGCAATTAAGTTAAATAAAGATTATGCTTACGCATACAATGATAGAGGAAGTGCATTCAGACGACTTGATAAAGATCAAGAAGCAATTAATGATTATCGCAAAGCAATTTCAATTAGCTCAGATGTAGCTTTGTTCTATAATAATTTAGGTTCTGCTTTGAAGAAAATTGAAAAATATGAAGAGGCAGTTAAGGAATATTCAAAAGCTATTGAGCTGTCTCCAGAATACTATATAGCATACAATAATAGAGGTATTGCTAAGTATGAAATGAAAGATTATGAAAGTGCAATCGCCGATTTTAGTCGTTGTTTGGAGTTGAATAAAGAATACTTTTATGCTCACAACAATATGGCTAATGCATATTCGAAAATGAAAGACTATGATAAGGCTCTCGAGCATTACAATAAAGCAATAGATACGAATGCTGATTATGGTTATGCTTATGCCAATAGAGCAAATATATATGAATTGTTAAATCAAGAAAAAGAAGCATGTAAAGATTGGGAAAAAGCATTTTCTTTGGGAATTTCTTTTGTTGATGTGTATATAAAGTTAATATGTAATTTTAATCAATAGTATCGTATGAAAAAGCGAGTAATTTATAATCTAATAACTATCTTTTTTTGTTTAAGCATTTCACTTGTAGCAAACGGACAAAGTGTTGAGTTTACTAGTGCTAATTTTAAACATAATAAAAAAGGATTGAAAGAAGCTAAAAGAAATATAAAACTTGGGGACGAAATGTATTCCTTGGGCAGAGGTAGATATATTGATGCTGTCTATTTTTATCGTGAAGCAAATAAATTTAATCCTAATAATGCTGAATTAAATTTTAGAATTGGTCAATGTATGTTGTTTACACCCGAGAAAGAACATTCACTTACTTATTTAGAAAAGGCTTATTCATTAAAACCTAGTGTAGATACTGATATATTGTTTTGGATTGCTAGGTCACATCATTTGCAACATGAATTTGATAAGGCAATTCAAAAGTATAAAGAATTTAAAAATACTCTTACGCCAGATCTGTTGGCTTTAAGAGGACAAGAAGTTGACAAATATATTTATGAGTGCCAATCAGGGAGAGAATTAATTGCTAATCCAGTTCGTGTACTTATTAATAATGTTGGTCCGGTAATTAATACATACTTTCCTGAATATAGTGCGATTATTAATGCAGACGAAACGATGATGATTTTTACATCAAGAAGAAATAATACTATTGGAGGCAAAAGAGATCCAATTGATCAAAAATATTTTGAAGATATTTATATTTCATACCGAAAAGATGGCGAATGGCAAGAGCCAATCCATGTGGGCAAACCTTTGAATACAAAAACACATGATGCCACGGTGGGGCTTTCTGCAGATGGACAAACATTGCTTATATATAGGGGTAATACTAGAGGAGGAGATATTTTTGAATGTAAGTTGAAAGGAAATACTTGGTCGAAACCTATAAGGTTAAATAAAAATATAAATACTAAGTTTCACGAGTCTTCTGCTTCTCTTTCTCCTGATGGCAAAAAAATATTTTTTGTAAGTGATAAGTCAGGAGGCATTGGAGGGCATGATATATACATGTCAGAATTAGGAAAAAATAATCAATGGGGACCGGCAAAATTATTGCCCGAAATTGTTAATACACCTTATGACGAAGAAGGTGTATTTATGCACGCCGACGGCAAAACTTTATATTTTAGCTCAAAAGGTCATAACTCAATGGGAGGATTTGATATTTTTAAAACTATTCATGAAAATGGCAAATGGTCAAAACCAGAAAATTTAGGTTATCCAATTAATACAGCTGATGATGATGTTTTCTTTTCACTTTCGGCAAGCCGTAGAAGTGGTTATTATTCTTCGGCAAAACTTGATGGCTATGGAGACCAAGATATTTATGTGATTACATTCTTAGGTGATGAAAAACCGTTTATAAATAATAGCGAAGATAATTTGTTAGCATGGAAAACTTCTCCATTATCAGATGATATAATAGAACAAACTATTGATGTTCAAATTGTTTCTTTGACTTTATTCAAGGGTAGAGTGTTAGATGAAAATACAAAAATGCCTCTTTATGCCGATTTAGTTTTGTATGATGCAGATACTAAGGAAAAAATATCTTCTTTTGAGTCAAATAGTGAAACAGGTCGTTTCTTAATTTCTTTGTCTGATGATAAAAATTATGAAATCGTTGTTGAAGCAGAAGGGTATCCAAAATATACCGAAGATGTTTATGTTGCAAAAAGCTCAGGTTATCAAGAAGTTGAGAAAGATATTTATTTAAGCAAATCAGCTAGTGATGTTACTGTTTCATCTAATACAATTTTTAAAGGAAGAACACTTGATGCCGCAACTGAAGAACCAATTGAAGCGACTATAATTTTGTCAGATATTAATAGAAATGTTGAAATTACTACTTTTAAATCAGATAAAAACACAGGAGCATTTTCAATTACATTAGCTCCGGGTAACAATTATTCGTTAGTAGTTGAAGCACCTGGATATTTATTCCATTCTGAAAACTTTGATATTCCTGCAAGGTCAGCTTATCAAGAAATAGAAAAAGATATTTACTTAAATCAATTTGCTATCGGAAAAAGTATAGTGTTGAGAAACATTTTCTTTGATTTTGATAAATCAACACTTCGCTCACAGTCAATTACAGAATTAGAGAGATTGCTTAAGTTAATGAGAGATATGCCTAATCTAAAAATTGAAATTTCTGGACATACTGATAATATTGGTACTGCTTTGTACAATAAAGGTCTTTCTGAACGCCGTGCTAAGGTTGTTGTCGAGTATTTGATTAATAAAGGCATTTCTGCTGATAGACTAACTTATAAGGGTTATGGTTTCGACAAACCAATTGCAACAAATTCTACAGATGAAGGAAGACAATTAAATAGAAGAACAGAATTTAAAATCATAGGAAATTAAGCCGCTTTAAATGAGTGACGAAATTAAAATAGCTCGATTTTTTCGATTTAATCGAGTTATTTTACCTATTGTAATTGGATTTGCTGTTGCTATTTGGTTAATTGTTAAAAATATTGATTTTGACTTGTTTCAAAATATTAGATGGACAAGTAGGTCGTATCTTTGGTTATTAATTGCTCTTTTGACTGTCGTTGCAAGAGATTTAGGTTATATTTTACGCATTAGGTTGTTAACAGATTATAAACTTAGGTGGAAACCAAGTTTCCAAGTGATAATGTTGTGGGAGTTTGCTTCGGCATTAACTCCTTCTGTAGTTGGAGGCTCGGCTATAGCAGCTATTTTAGTACATAAAGAACGAATATCAATAGGTAAATCAACAGCTGTAGTGATGATTACCGCACTATTAGATGAACTGTTTTATATTATCATTGTTCCAATTGTACTCTTATTTGTTATAGATTATCCAATTTTTTCAAGTCTTAAATTTGAACTTTTTGGATATGTGTTTAATAGCAAATATGTGTTTGTTTTTGGATATTTATTTATGCTTACTTTGGCTTTGATTATAGTACATGCCATATTTATTAATCCACGAGGTTTCAAGAGTTTACTCATTAGATTATTTAAAATTAAGTGGTTGAGGAAATGGAGATATGGAGCAATGATGGCAGGTAATGATATTATGATTACATCAAGAGAAATGAAAGGGCGTTCGTCGGTTTTTTGGATTAAGGCATTCGGAACAACTTTTTTATCATGGTCAGCTCGTTTTATGTTTGTTAATTTTTTAATTCTTGCTTTTTTACCCGTTGATAGTCATATACATATATATGCAACACAATTAGTGATGTGGGTGTTTATGCTTGTGAGTCCAACTCCTGGAAGTGCAGGAATAGCCGAATTATTGTTTAATTCATTTTTAAATCCTTTTCTTATTGCTGGCTTAGCACCAATTCTTGCATTATTGTGGAGAATATTTACATCTTATATATATATTATTGTTGGTAGTATAGTTTTGCCAATATGGTTGTCAAGAGTTTTTTCAAAGAAAAAGTAGTTTGTGATAAAATGTGGTGCAATATTGTTTTAGGGTATTTTTAAAAATTTATGTACCTGTACTGATAATCTCCAAATAGGATGTTTTTTTATGTAATCAATAATAATAGGAATAATTTCTTCAAAACAGCTCCATTCGGGTTGTAAATATTTGGGTATCGAATTTTTAGTTTTTGAAATAACTTTTTCAGCCCAATCTAAGTCTTTTTCTTTCTGAATGACTATTTTTATTTCATCTGCTAAAAAGTAATTTTCTTCTAATGGCAATCTGTGTTGTTTTGGCGAAATAACTATCCAATCCCATATACCTGTAATTTTTTCAGTGCCAGAAGTTTCTGCCATTGTTTGTATTCCCATTGATTTTAGCGATTTTGTAAATTGTGTTAAATCATACCTAAATGGCTCTCCTCCAGTTAATACTACTATTTCCGCTTTACTATTTATCACTTCTTGAAGCAATTCGGTAATATTTTTTTTAGTATATATACTTTCGTCCCACGATTTTTTTTCATCACACCATGTACAGCATACATCACAACCTCCAACGCGAATAAAAAAAGCTGCTTTTCCAATATTATGTCCTTCGCCTTGAATACTATGAAAAGTTTCAACAATTGGAAGTAAAATGTTTTTTTTTAGTTCGGTATTTTTATTCATTGTCAACAAATAAATCAATAAAATTCTCAATATTTATGATATTAAATAAGTGTGCTATCGTAATTACGATAATTGTAATTACAATCCAACGAACAAATTCTGCTCCCCACTTTATAGCATATTTTGAAGCCAAAAATGCTCCAATAATGTTGCCAATAGCATGAATTAGTCCGTAGCCCCAAGCAACTTGCCCTTTCCATACAAATATTGCTAATGTAAAAGGTATGTATAGTAATACCATTAGGTTTTTAACAGCATTGGCTTTGATGATATTAAAGCCATTATGCAATACTAAATTTGTCATAATAATATAACCCACACCAACATGCATAAAACCTCCATATAGCCCAATTATCAAGTAAATGGTATAAGTTAGCCAATTTGGCTTTCTGTTAAACTTTATCTCATCGCCTTTGAGCCACTGTTTTGAGTAAAATAGTATTACGAACAGCAAACATACCATAACAATAGCAATGAGCATCTTAAATATGTTTTCATTAACTTGAACAGCAATGCTTGCACCAACTAAAGAGCCGATAATAGTGGGAATGGAAAGAATAAGTCCTTTTTTAGTTTCAAGAGTTTTATTTCTTTTGAAATTTGCAACGGCAATTGTATTTTGAAATAAAACAGCAATCCTATTTGTCCCATTAGCTACTGTTGGCGGAAGTCCGAGAAACATCAATAACGAAAGTGAGATAATCGTACCTCCACCAGCAAGAGTATTGATAAACCCCACTATTACTCCCGAACAAATAAGCGCAATAATTATATTTACTGACATTTTGCAAAAGTAACAAAAGCTTTTATTGTGAACATGTAAATTCTTTTTACTTTAAATAATTATAGAAGATAAATAAGCAAAAAGTGGATGCGATTTCTAAAGTTAATTTAATGTTTGAAGAAAAAGCTGTAGTAAAACATTTGGATTTGAACATTGTGTTATTTGGCGTTAATAAAAACATTTTTTATTAAAATAATTTGGGCGTTTGAAAAAAAAATTAATAAATATTTTGTAGTTATAAAAAAATGTTTACCTTTGCAAACTCAAAATGGTCCGTTCGTCTAGTCAGGCCTAGGACGCCAGGTTTTCATCCTGGTAACACGGGTTCGAATCCCGTACGGACTACAAAATTTAATTAATATGGCACACCATAAATCTGCAAAAAAAAGAATTAGACAAGCTGAATCTAAAAAAGCGTATAATCGTTATTATTCTAAAACAATGCGTAACTCTTTGCGTTCGTATAGATTATTACAAGATAAAGAAGCGGTTGTCGTAGAATTGCCTAAGCTAACTTCTTCTCTTGATAAACTTGTGAAAAGAGGAATTATTCATAAGAATAAAGCAGCTAATCTAAAATCAAAGATTGCAAAAAAAGCAAATTCTTTATAGGAATTTATTTATTATAAATATTAAATTTGGAGGTTGATTGAATAATTAAGCCTCCTTTTTTGTTTTTTGAAATAAAATAAGCTTCGGTATTTTCTAATGTTTCACATAGTTTAAGTCCTTTTTCAGTGCCTAAAACCATACAAGAAGTTGCCAAAGCGTCAGCTAACATACAGTTATCACTAATTACAGTAACACTTAGTAAATCGTTATTGACAGGATAGCCACTTTTAGGGTCTATAGTATGAGAATATCTTAAACTATCAGTTTCAAAATATTGTCTGTATGTTCCCGATGTTGCAACAGAAGCATTTTCTAAAAAAATAATTTTTCCCCCTTCTTGGGCATCAATCGCTTCTTTTGCTGGTTTTTCGATAGCTATACTCCATAATGATTTATCGGGTTTTGCTCTGCCAACACGTACTTCTCCGCCAATTTCAACAAGATATGAGTATATGCTCATGCTTTCAAGATATAAACTAACCAAATCAACAGCATATCCTTTGGCAATTGCGTTCATGTTTAATGAAATACGACTATCAGTTTTTACAATTTTGCCGTCCGAAATTAAAACATTTTTATACCCGACAAAACTAAGCAAGCTATCTATTTGTTTTTGAGTTAGATCATCCCTTTCTGATTTTCCAAAACCCCATGTTTCAACCAAAGGAGAAACGCTTATATCAAATGCTCCATCAGTAATTTCAGAAATATACATGGCTGTATTGAAAATATCAGTAAACATTTCATTTACTTGATAATCGCTATTGTTATTGATTTTGGAAATCATTGACTCCTCAACATAAATTGATGCAATTGAATTGAAAGAAGTTAGTAGCGAATCAATAGAAAACTGAATATTTTTGAGATATTCTGAATTTATCTCATTAGTGTAAAAATGTATAGTATAATATGTTCCGAGAGCGTTTCCCTTAAAACTTATCTTTTGTAGCTTATTTGAAGTACATGAAAATATGAACATGAAGATAGCACCAACCAAGAAATAAATATGTTTTTTCATATTATTTGTTTTTACAAATCTACATTTTTTTAACTTCATTGAATAAATTGTATTGGTAAATTTTATATTTTTGTTTTGTTATGCAATTAAATCAAAATCCATTTGTAAGAATATGTATTCCGCTAATTGTTGGTATTAGTGTGTCTCACTTTTTTAAATTAGATGTGATTTTGATTACATTCTTATTCCTTTTTTTCTTGATTTATGTGTTTTTTTCTGTTATAAAAACTCCTTTACAAACTTATCGTTTAAGATGGGTTTCAGGTTTTAGTTTGATAGCTTTTTGTATATTATTTGGTATAGTTTATATGTTGTATTACAAAGATACTCAACTTGCACCTCTTGACGAATTTTATACTCATACTTATCACACTTTTATTGTAGATATAAACAATGATGTTGAGGTAAAGCGAAATTCAGTTAAAACAACTGTATCAAATGTTGGAGTGATTACAGATAAGCAAGTGAACCATATTAGTGGAAAAATGGTTGTTTATTTTCAGAAAGATAGTTTGTCGGAGAAGTTAAAATACGGGGATAGAATTTTAATAAATGTGCGACCTGAGTTGCCTGAAAAAAGTTTAAATCCTTATTCGTTTGATTATCGTAAATATTTATTGCAATTAGGAATATCGCATCGTGCTTGGGTTAGTTCGGATAAATGGATGTTGCTTTCAGAAAATAATGGAAATATTTTCATTTCTTATGCTATTGGATTGAGAAATAAAATATTGACTATTTTAGAAACGCAATTAGGAAGCTCAGATGAATATAAAGTTGCATCTGCTATTTTGATAGGATATAGAGTTTCATTAGATTTTGATTTGCGGCAAACTTATACAAATGCAGGAGCCATGCACATAATGTGTGTGTCGGGTTTACATGTAGGAGTGATTTTTGTCATTTTGAGTAAATTGTTCTCTTTTTTATCAGATAGACGCAAATATCAAAGATTGCTCAAAGTTGTTTTAATTCTTGTATTTATTTGGGCTTATGCACTTTTAACGGGATTTTCTTCTTCTGTTTTGAGAGCATCAACTATGTTTTCTTTCGTTACTTTGGGAGGACTTTTCAGAAGAAATATTCCGATATACAATTCTTTAGCTGCTTCTGCAACATTTTTAATTTTGCTAAATCCAATGAATATCTTTCAATTGGGATTTCAGTTGTCATATTTGGCTGTAATTGGCATAGTAGCATTATATCCTTTTGTACAAAAATTAATGCCTGTAAAAAATAGGGTTTTAGTAAAAATTAGAGATTTAATTGCTGTTTCAGTAGCCGCTCAAGTGATGACGACACCAATTTCATTATACTTTTTTCATCAGTTTCCAAACTATTTTATTTTGACCAACATAATTGTTGTTCCAATGGCTAGCTTTATTGTATATGCGGCACTACCTGCATTGCTTTTTTATCAAATACCTTTGTTAAATGAGTTTTTTGGAAAAATATTAGGCTTTTTGATGAAATTTATGAATGATGCTGTTACGACAATAGATTCATTACCCGGTTCAGTTTCTAAGTTTGTCTATCTGTCAACAATTCAAATGTTATTAATGTATCTAACTTTAATATTGATTATAGTTGCTATTGAGTCTAAAAAACGACACTTATTAATGTATATATCTGCTTTTGTAGTTTTGATTGTTGGCATTAATTCATATCAACGAATTATTAATATGAATCATAAGGAGTTGTTAATCCCTTACACTAATTCTGCTGCAATTGCAATAAGTTATGATAATACTTTAGATGTATTTACTGATGATACTACAAAGCAGTATAAAAGACAATTTGAGCAAACTTTAACTACCTATATTTCACGATACGGAATTAGTAATATTTCTTTTTATCCATTGGATACAAATTTGCTAACTTCGTCTTATTTTTATAATTATCCATTCATACAGTTTGATAGTCTTAGACTTGTTGTTTGGGAGAAAACTTGGTTAGGAAAAGTTGAACAAGTTGATAGTCCATTGAATGCAGATATTTTAGTGTTTGAAAATAATCCATTTTTAAAACCTGAGCAAATTGAAAATATTTTGCATGTAAATACCTATATTTTTGGACCGACAAATAAGAAACAAACCGTCAATATTTGGAAAAAGATTTTTGAACAACGCACTTATATCAATATGCACGAAACAGGTTCAATAAGGTTAGAAGTGAAATGAGAGTACGCTATTAGTAATAAATGTTTAGAAATAAGAAAATATAAATTGCAAAAATCAATATCTTTGCAAGTAAAAATAAATAAGTATGAAACAAGTAGAGAAAATTTTTAAGGGTAAAACATTAGCAATTTTATCAGGTGGAGGAGATACACCGGCTATCAATTCAAGTATTGAATCAGTTAGAAATCGAGCATCTTTATTAGGATATAATGTTTATGGAATTAAATATGGTTGGAAAGGTCTTTTAGGAGATGGAGATATTGTCAACTTGACTAATAGCCCATACAATGGGCTATATGGAGGGACAGCTTTGAAGTCGAGCCGAACAAATCCATTTCCATCAAATAAAAATCCTGAAAATAGAGTACCACAAATACTTGAAAATTTAAAAAAGTATAATATAGATGTGCTTGTTACTATTGGTGGTGATGATACTAATGGAGCAGCAAAGCGTTTATATGAAACAGAAGGTATTCCGGTTATTGGATTTCCTAAGACAATAGATAACGATTTAAGAACAAAAACTACACATATATATCAAGATAAAGAAATTGAGGCTGTGCTTTGTCCGGGCTTTCCTTCAGCAGCTTCGGGGATAATTGAGTTTACTCAAAGAATTAAAACTACTACTGAGTCCCATTCTCGCATAATGGTATTAGAAGTTATGGGACGCGATGCAGGTTGGCTAACAGGCACTACTGCTATTGGTGGTGCCCAAATTGCTCTTGTTCCAGAAATTGAAATGACCAAAGAAAAACAAGATGCTTTTTTTGAAAAAGTGAAAGAAGCATATATGAATAATCCGAACAAATATTTGATTATTGCTGTATCTGAAGGTGTTAAATGGTATAATAAGGAAAATGGCAAAACAGAATATGTTTACGCTAGTTCAGAAAAAGACGAATACGGACATCCAAGATTTGGGGGGATAAGTGGAGTTATTGCTAGCGATATTGCTCAAAGAATAAAGATAGATGCCAGGGCGCAAATTACAGGATATTATCCACGCTCAGGTGCTTGCTCACTATATGATAGAAAGTTGACAGGAGCATTGGCGGATAAAGTAGTTGACTTGCTTTTGAGAGAAGATTATGGCAAAATGCCGGTACTTTCAAAGATTGTTCCTGCAATTGAGTTGGAAGAATATCATACTACTGCAATAGATATGGGCAACATAGGAAATAAGTCACTTCCATTAGAGTATTTTGACATTGATAAATTTGAGTTTACCAACTTATATTTAGACTTTTTGAAAAACATTGTTGGAGAAATAAAAAATCCTGAATTTGCGTATAAATATCCAAAAGTAAGCCCAAAATAGTTGTTTGCTCTCAATTGCTCTTTTTGATTAGTCTATAATGATTTTGTGGAGTAGTTCAATGTTCTTATTATATACTTTAACGATGTACATGCCTTTAGGAAGTTTGGTATTTATTTTTAACTGATTTATGTTTTTTGCACTTCCTTGTTCAACTATGCTCCCATCTAACTTAGATATTGAGTATTCAATTTCTTTGTAGTTTTGACCTAAATCAATAATAAAATAACCATCAGAAGGATTTGGATATATGAGCGACTGCTTATAAAAACTATTTAAAATGCTTGTGGTTTCGTCAAACTTAACATCGTCTATCCAGAATTTTGCTCCTGCAATGCTTTTTAGACTAAAGCATATTTCTATTTCGTCAGCTTCCTCCATTAAATCGAAATTCATATTAAGTACTTTGTATTCGCTAACATTTTCAGTAATTATTTCCTTAAAATAAGCTATTAGATTTTCATCTTTTTTAAATGAAACTTCTATTACTGTTGGGTCACTTGAAGATGTCGGATCAGGATCGTAATACTTATATGCTACTAATAATTGTTCTGGATTTTCACTAAGCTCACCTTTGTAGCACATTTCGCTAGTAGACACATCTCCGCCTGCAAATACGCCTTCAAGCAATACCGCATATTTTCCTGAGTAGCAATCATTTGTTTTGCTAATAATTTTGATGTCATTTCTGTATTCACCTACACTATTAGCTGCAGTTGTCCAACCCACAGGTTCTTCACATGTGAAAGATTTCCAATCTTCAAAGCTATAATTTTCAACAAAAATTGTTTCGGATGTAGATTCATTGGTAAAAAACACATGATCTATTTGCAACCAAGAACCTTCAACAGGATTGCCTCCCCACAAGTCTTTGTGTTTGCTACTTAAAAATGCAATAAACAAGTGGTCTGCTTCAACTTCATTCTCCAACGCAATTTTTTCTTGTTTCCACAAATCTGAACTTTCAGTTATATCATGCTCCAATTCTCCAACAATTTTGCCATCTTTGTAGAGTATTAAGTACACAAATCCATTGTCGCCATCCATAAATTCTCCTTTATACCAAAAATGGAGTGTTTTAACAGTTTTATTGAATAGTTTTCCAGCAAATACTAGTCCTTGATCATCTATATCAATAGCCCCATACATTAAAAATCCGGGGAAGACTTCATTTTTACTTGTAATTGTGTTTAGTCTCACCGACATATTACCATCTATTGCATCTTCAATAGGTCCAGCCCAATCATTAGAGTTATCTTCCAGTCTTAATATTGTCCATTGATCAGGGTACTTAGTGTCGTAAGTACGAATTTCCCAATTTTCAAAGTTGTAATTTTGGATAATGTTTTGCCCATAAATAAAAGGGACAATAAAAAAAGATAAAATAAATAAATTTGTTTTCATATTATTTAGATTTTAAGTATTATT
>CAZKDV010000064.1:0-8529 GCA_964551645.1 uncultured Bacteroidales bacterium
TACGCTAAGTGAACAAATAGTTGAAGCAATTAACACAGAAGAGCAATCTGAACAAATAGATGCCATACTCGCAGAAACTGAACAAAATAGCGATAAACAGACAAATATAATTATTCCGCAAGTTGAAGTTGAAACAAGAAATAAAACAGAAGACATTACATTAGATGAAGTTATTGAAACTATTGAGCAAAAACCAGAATTTACGCTTATTCTAGAAGACAGCACTAAAAACGAAAATAGCAAGCAAAATCAAATTGAAGCTATAATAAACAAATTTGAAAATAATATAAATTTACAAACTAATGAAAGTTCTATAATAGATGAAGAACTTTCAAAAATAACCATAGAAACAAACACTGACTCTCCACACTATAAGTCATTTTATGATGTTAGCAATCCTATTCCTGAAAATGCTATTAGTCAAGGCTTAATATTTAAAGTTCAAATTTCGGCTTCTCGTTCATTACTAAGCAACAATTCATTTCAGGGCTTATCTCCTATCGTTTATGAATTTGCCGATAATTGGTACAGATATATGTTAGGCGAGTTTCGTGATTTAAACAATGCAATAAGTGTTAGAAACCAAGTACGCACCACAACAGCTTACAGCGATGCTTTTGTTGTTGCATATTATAATGGAAAACGAATTAGCATTGCCGAAGCAAGAAACATAGCAAAAACTGAAACTGCACCATTAGCGAGTACAGAAGCTACACCAACACACCAAACAAGTTCACTTTCAGACGACATAATTGAATTTACAACACTTGAAGGTATTATATACACAGTGCAAGTTGGAGTATTCGGTAGCCCACGAAATTCAAATCAACTATACGGTTATAAACCATTAATTCAAGACAGTATGAAAAATGGAAATTATCGTTATATGATTGGACTATACGAGAACTATTCTCAAGCAATTGAAGTTCGTGATGAAATCCGCAGAACAAGCGTTCCTGATGCTTTTGTCGTTGTATATAGGAACGGAAGTCGCATAAGTAATGCTGAAGCACAAAACTATATTTCGGAAGGTGAAAAAATTTCAAAATTTACAGATTTGTCTAAAATAAGCACAACAAAATCGCAAGAAAAAGAATTGTCAATTAGAGCAGAGCAAATATTTATATCTGTTCAGCTTGGAGCATTTAGCAATCAAGTGCCTGTTGAAGTAGTAAATTCATTTATCCGCATTAGTGAAACTGGAATTGACTTTTTCCAAAATCAAGAAGGATATACAATATATACTGCTGGAAAGTTCAAATCTATTGAAGAAGCTGAAGAATTAAAGCAAAAAATCCAAGCAAGCGGCATTCCTGACGCATTTATTATTGCCACAGAAAATGGGAAGAAAATCTCAATAGAAGAAGCAATTAGGATAATATCATCAAAATAATTGTGCATCAACTTATTCATTTCTATATTTTACTAGCAAATATTTTTTCTATTAACTTTGCAAAACTCAAGCTAAGGCAAAATGGCAAATAAAAAAAAGACTGTCCGAAAAAAGAAAAAAAACTTTTCAACTTATGTATTACAACTTTTAAGCATTATTAGTAGCATTGCTTTACTTATATCATTTTCTGCCTTATATATTGACCCCGACAAGTTTTGGCCTCCCACTTTTTTTGGATTAGCTTTTCCTGTTTTTTATATCATCAACATTATCTTTCTAATAATATGGCTGATTAAAAAAAGACTGTTTTTATTGACATCACTAATTCCATTAATTCTTAGTTTTCATATATGGTCGGGATATTACAAGTTTTCAACAAAAGAGCACAAAGTTCCTGAAGAAACTAATACATTAAAAGTTTTATCATACAATATTAGTATTTTCAACAAATTCTATTCACATAAATCATTTAATTACATTGATAGCTTAGTTTCTTTTATTCGAGATATTAACCCTGATGTGATTTGTTTTCAAGAATATTACAACAACAAAGTAGCAGATACTCAACTAAACAATTATTTAAAAAAGACTTTAAATATGCCATACATGAAAAATCACATCTACAAAGAAAGATATGACGAGCATGAATTTGGTATAGCCACTTTTTCAAAATATCCTATCATCAAAACTGAAACGCTACTCAATGTAAACTATTCACATACGAAGCAAACAAGCAATTTTGCTACTTATTCGGATATTGTAATCAAAAATGATACGATTAGATTTTACAACTTACACCTTGAATCGAACCGACTGAGCAGTGAAGATATTTTCTTTTCATCTTTTGAAGATATTACAGAAATCAATATAGATAATATTCCAAGCAAATCAAAAATAGTACTTTCAAAGCTCCGTAAATGTATTATTTTGCGTTCACGCCAAATAGTTCCGATTAAAGAAAACATTAACAACAGTCCCTACCCTGTTATTATTGCGGGAGATTTTAATGATGTGCCTGCATCTTGGACATATAGATATTTATCAAAAGGACTAAAAGATTCTTTTAAAAAAGGAGGAAAAGGCTTTGCAAAAACATATAATTCGATAGTGCCATTTATGAAAATTGACTATATATTGCACAGTCCTGATATTGAAACAATATATTTTGATATTCCGAAAGTTGAATTTAGCGACCATTTTCCCATATTTTCAACTTTCAAACTTCCTTCAAAATCAAAGGAGAAAAATTAAACAATGGAATTTAAATTACATGCCGACTTTAAGCCAACTGGAGACCAACCCGAAGCAATAGAAGCATTAACAAATGGAATTTCAAAAAATGAACAATATCAAGTTTTACTTGGAGTTACGGGTTCAGGCAAAACTTTTACTGTCGCAAATGTAATTGAAAAAGTACAAAAACCAACTTTAGTTCTCAGCCACAACAAAACTCTTGCCGCTCAACTTTATAGCGAATTTAAGGCTTTTTTCCCTGAAAATGCTGTTGAATATTTTGTGTCATATTATGATTATTATCAACCAGAAGCGTATATTCCTGCATCAAATTTATATATAGAAAAAGATTTATCAATTAACGAAGAAATTGAAAAATTTAGGTTAAGTGCTACTTCAAATTTGTTGTCAGGACGAAAAGATGTAATTGTTGTTTCTTCTGTTTCGTGCATATACGGTATCGGAAATCCAAATGAGTTTGCCAAACACATAGTTAAATTCAGAATAGGAGATAAAATAAGCCGAAATAAAATCCTCGAACTACTTGTTGACATTCTGTATAGTCGCTCGGAACATGATTTAAAATACGGAACTTTCAGAGTTAAAGGCGATATTATTGAAGTTTTTCCTTCTTTTGGAAACTCCAAGTATAGAATATATATGTTCGGAAATACAATAGAAACAATTGAAGAATATGATTCAATCTCTAATATCTTTATTGAAGAAAAACAGCAAATTGTAATATATCCTGCAAGTATTTTTATGACTAATGCTTCGCAGCTTAAATATGTTATTCAAGAAATAAGAAAAGATTTGTATATACAAGTTGATTTTCTTGAAAAAGAGCATAAAAATGAAGAAGCAAAGCGTTTGATGGAAAGAGTTTTATATGATTTGGAGATGATTGAGGAATTAGGATATTGTTCGGGAATAGAAAATTATTCTCGATATTTTGACGGAAGAAAAACGGGAGAAAGACCATATTGCTTGATTGATTACTTTCCAAATGATTTTATGCTGGTTGTTGATGAAAGTCATGTTACACTGCCACAAGTTAGAGGAATGTACGGCGGAGACCGCTCACGAAAGCAAATACTTGTTGATTACGGATTTAGACTGCCAGCAGCAATGGACAACAGACCACTTACTTTTAATGAATTTGAAAATATTGTTAATCAAGTAATTTATGTCAGTGCAACTCCTGGTGATTATGAAATGATGAAAACCGAAGGCGTTTTTGTCGAACAGCTTATTAGACCAACCGGACTTCTTGAACCAGAAATTTTTATCAGACCAATTCTTAACCAAGTTGATGATTTATTGCATGAAATCAAGCTAAATATTCAAAAAAAAGAAAGAACTTTAGTTACAACTCTCACTAAAAAAATGGCTGAGGAATTATCTAAATACTTATCCGAACTACGCATTGCGGCAAAATACATACACTCTGATGTTGATACAGTTGAAAGAGTTGAAATTTTGACACAACTTAGGCAAGGCAAAATTGATGTTTTAGTTGGAGTAAACTTGCTTAGAGAGGGTTTAGACTTGCCCGAAGTGTCATTAGTTGCTATTCTCGATGCCGACAAAGAAGGATTTTTGCGTTCGGAAAACAGTTTAATTCAAACAGCAGGCAGAGCAGCCCGAAATGTAAATAGTAAAGTAATTATGTATGCCGACAAAATTACAGGTTCGATGCAAAGAATGATTGATGAAACTAACAGAAGACGCATAAAGCAATTAAACTATAATGCACTTCATAATATTACTCCCGAAAGCATAACTAAATCAATCACTCCAAATATTTCTCTTAAAACGCATCCTCACGAAACTGCCTACAAGCAATATACTCCAGCCGAAGAAGAAATCAATATAGCTGCCGACCCAATAGTTGCTTATCTTAATCAAAATCAATTGAAAGCATTAATCAAAGAAACCGAAAAAAGAATGAAAGAAGCTGCCAAAGAACTTGATTTTATCAAAGCAGCAATTTTACGAGACGAAATAATTGCACTTAAAAAGAACCTTCAAAAATAGACTACTGCTTGTTTTCTGCATAAAACTTATCAATTCCGGGATATAAAAATTCGTTTTTAGCTTTTTCCTCATTAAATGTAAAATATTTCATTTGTGCCTTTGAACAAACATTACCCTCGTGGTCAATGAGTTCTGCATCTATAAATGCAATATTAAATTTCAATTCTCTCAATTTAGCTCTTAAAGTAATTGGTTTATCTGTAATTTTCACCGAGCGTTTATATTGAACTGTAAGTTCGGCGGTAACTCCAGCAGTTTGCAGCTTTACAAAAACAATCCAATTGCCAATTTCATCAAGTAATGTAGCCTGAATACCTCCATGTAGAACATTCATCCAGCCCTCAAATTGTCTGTTAGGTTGCCATTGTGATATTATGTACTCTCCATCTTCAACAAACTGCATTTTTAATCCTTCGTGATTATCCATAGAGCAACCAAAACAATTATAACCTTCAACATTTACATAAGGATTATATATTTTCGATTTCATTTCTTTTTTTGTTTTCAAAGTTAGATAATAAATCCTGAATAAAATATGGCAATAAAGTTTAAACTCATCTTTGTTTAATTCTTCTACACTTACAATATGTGCAAAACTAATTTTGAATAAGCAAAAGCAATTCTTTGAACGGCTTTCAAGTCTCATAAATCACTTTTTCTGCGAAATAGACAACATCATTTGCTAACATAGAATACTCGGGTGCTATTTGCAAAAAATGCAAGACTTCCGAAAAACATTCAATACTTAGGGTTCAGTCTTTGAGTATCATACTTTTGCTCACCATTGGCAAATACTAAGCTTTGATAAATCCGTAAAAACAGTCAAGCAAAGCAGATTCTCGAAAATCATCGGGAATTAAGACTAAACTTTGGCTTTTTCATAATTTGCTTTGATATTGGTTTCCCATTATACGCCCATCATTGGAGAAAAGCAATAGATGGATAGGACTAAATGAAGCATACAGGCAAAGCAATGTGCAATTTTGGAATAGAATATCCATTTTAAACAAACTCCTCTATTTTTTAAATTTGCTCATTTTTAACTTTTGGCTAAGTTTTGAATTAACTTTGCAATAAGATTTCACTTTAAACATCACAAATATGAAAAAAGCATTTTTAATTTTCGGACTTTTATTTGCCTATCTAACAGTGTTCAGCCAAAATCAAATTTGCGTTGACATTAATAATAGTGGCAACGAAGATGGCAGTGCAAGCAATCCATACAACAGTATTCAAAAAGCTGTTGATGCAGCCAGCAGTGGCGACATTGTTAAAGTGGCAAAAGGTACATACAATGAGACTGTGCAAATATATCAGAAGAAAATTCAGCTTTTGGGAGGATATGCAGGCAATGACGACTACAACACAGCAAATCCCGAAGCAAACAAAACTATCATTGAAGGAAATGAAACCGCTCCTGCTATTTTGGTTTATATTGATGCTTATGAAATTCAGGGATACCTTACTATCAATGGTTTTACTATTCGTAATGCTCAAAGAGGTATTGAGCTTATTGGGGAATACTCTGGTTTTTTGAACAATATAATAATTGAAAACAATATTATTGAAAACAACGGACTTCAAGATAACAGCCAAATTGGTGGTGGAATTGGCTTTGAGGGCGACAATGTGATTATCCGAAACAATATAATTCGCAATAACAAATCAGGACGAGGTGCAGCCATAGGACGAATAGGCGGTGCCCCCGAAAACTTTCTTATTGAAAACAATATTATCGAACACAATCTTGGATATAACGACCATGGTGGCGGTTTGTGCTTTAATGGTTCAGGAACAATCACTCGCAACATTATTGAAGGAAACAAAGCGGCTTTAGACTTTGATTATGGCTGGGGAGGCGGAATATTGATATATAACTATGACACCACAAAGGTTATCACATTATCGCATAATATTTGGCGACACAATTATGCTCCTTCACGCGGAGGTGCCATTTTTATTGACGAAGCTGCCAAAGTAATTATGAAAAACGAATTGATATATGGCAACTCAAGCGATGAAAGTGGCTCAGCAATTTATATTGATGCCGACTATAATAACAACCCATCAGTACTATATATGGACAATTGCACAGTGGGCAACAATCTGGCTGCAATCCAAACCATGGGGGCTTCAATATTTGTGCAAGCAAGCATAACACACATTGAAAACTGCATATTTTGGGATAATATCAAAGACTTTGAATTTTACGACGACGGACAAGCAATTGCTCAACTAAGTGTCAATTACACACTCACACAGCAAGGATATGAAGGAATAGGCAATATTAATGCCGACCCACTGTTTGCCGACCATGCAAATGGCGACTATCACCTTAAATCAACTAATGGACGCTACAATCCCGAAACACAACAATTTGTTAACGACACTGAAAACAGTCCTGCCATTGACACTGGCAACCCCAATTCGGACTTTTCAAACGAGCCACAACCAAACGGTGGACGCATCAATATGGGGTGCTATGGCAATACTGCCGAAGCAAGTAAAAGCCTAACAACTAGCATGTTTGAAAATGACAAGCAATCATGGACACTATTCCCAAATCCTGCCAATGAATATATTAAAATCAATGGATTAGCAATTGGAGCAAACATTAGCATAATTGATTTTCTTGGCAAAACAATTTACGCCACCACAGTAGCAAACGAAGAATTAACTATTGACACCGAAAAACTAAAAAACGGCATTTACTTTGTGCAAATAAGCTACAACAATATCAACTCACATCAAAAATTATTGATAAGAAAACATTAAAAACTAACAATATTTTTCTACAAGATTAAATCACAAAACTATGAACATCACCAAAAAAGTATTGATAATCGTTATTTTAATAGGAATAATAGCAACAGCATGCAATACCGCACCAAAAGAAGATACCTACACAGAGCAAAACAACGCAAAACCTTTCACTTCGACCCATGTTTTTGTTGCCGAATTTGAAGGAATTGAATTTCACACCTGCATGGGCATGACAGCACTTTGTCCCGACCAATACGGACATTCGGGCAATATGGCAAAGTTTAAAGTTATTGAATACAAAGAATTTAATGTCAACGGATTGGCAGGAACAGAAAAATTAGACACTTACGAAGTTTTGATTAGCGACTATCACAAAAACGACCTAAACAAAGATTATGTGGCTGACATTAAGAGTTTGCAAGTGAGCGATGAAGTTACAATACATATTGATTTTGTTTACGACACCACCAAAACAACAGTAGAAACAATTGAAAATATCATCAGCATCACAAAAAATATAGCTGATGGGCATAGCAGCAAAACTTCAGTTGATTGGGCAGGCACCTACGAAGGCAATTTACCTTGTGCCGACTGTGAAAGCATCAAAGTGCTTATTTCGCTCAATGAGGACAACACCTACACCAAAACAGAAACATACTACAAAGGTGGCAAAGAGAACAAGTTTAAATCGAAAGGGAGCTTTGAATGGGACGCAAATGGAAACATCATAAATTTGGAATCTCAAAACACAACTGACAAATATCAAGTTGGCGAAAACAAACTATTTCACTTAGACATTGATGGCAAGCGAATTGAAGGCGAATTAGCTAATATGTATATATTGAGAAAAAAGAGCTAGGTGAATAATGAAGATAGAATGCTTTTAAAATTCCATCTCAAAATCTAACTCTCTAGCCGAATCTACCAATATTTTCACATCATTTAGCCCTATAGCTCCCCTGAAAATATTTTTTTCTTTGATTATTTGATTTATTCTTGCATGCAAATCAAGTGGCTCTGATTTTGCTACTTTCTCAACTGTATCAACTCCCAAATCGTTAAGATAATTATATGAATTACATTCACCGTTAAAAATATTAATG
>CAZKDV010000064.1:8539-14068 GCA_964551645.1 uncultured Bacteroidales bacterium
CTCCCAAATCGTATAGCAATTGTGCATAAGTTGCCCCAACCCATTTGATTCTTGACAAATCAGCCAGTTTGCTTAGTTTTAATATATCTTGATAATCTATTCCTATTAAATTTGACAGATTTTGCCTATCAGATTTTTTTACGATTTTCTTGTACAATTTTTCTGTATTTGTAATGCTCATTTTCTCCAAACTATTTATAGTTCCCTTTGCTATTCCAATAAAATCAGAAATCTTATTCGGTTTCGGGAGCATACTATTTAGCTCGCGTAGCAAAACACTTAGGTATTCTTCCGATAAGTTCTCCATTTTAGACAATTCTTCAAATTTGCCTTTCTTCTTCAGCAACTGAATTAGCTCCTTAACATTTTCAATTCCTATTTTCTTAAAACATCTAAATCGCTCATCTAATCTATCTTTAAGCATCATCCTGCTTGATGGCAGATATGCAAACTCCAATTTAACTTTATAATCGTCAATGGATATTTTCTCTAAATCAATATAGTAACCCATACAAGCTATTTGTTATTAAGAATTTCTTGAATTTATTGCTAACTTAGCATACTCGCACATCACACTTTTGATGATAGCTTTAACATGATGTATATTCTTTTCAAAAATCTTAACAACCTCTTGAAAACTCACAGGAGTTTCGTTTTCTTTCCAGCAGTCATAATCGGTGCTCATAGCAATTGCCGAATAAGGTATTTTAGCTTCATTAGCCAACATGCATTCCGGTGCTGTTGACATATTTATAATATCTGCTCCCCACATTCTAAACAAATGCGATTCTGCTTTTGTGCTAAATCTTGGTCCTTCAATGGTAATCAAAGTACCTTTTTCGTGTACCGAAATTGATAGTTGCTTACATGCTTTGAACAATAGTTTTCGCATTTCCTCATCAAATGGGTTAGCCATAGGAGTATGTTCAACTGACACCTTAAATGTATCATAAAAAGTATTTGCCCTAAACCTTGTAAAGTCAATAAATTGGTCAATAATAACAAAATCTCCCCTATTAATATCCTCACGCAACGAACCAACAGCAGTAGTTGCAATAATATTTGTTACTCCTACTTCTTTCATAGCCTGAATATTAGCTCTGTTATTGACATGCGTAGGCGTAATTTGATGATGCAGTCCATGTCTTCCAATAAATACTACTTCCACACCTTCAATTTGTCCCGTTTTCAATGGAGTGCTTGGTTTTCCGTAGATTGTCTCATATTCCAAAACTTTATAATTTTCAATAATATCGGGATTATCTAATCCTGAGCCACCAATTATTCCTATTTTTCTCATCTTTTTTTGAGTAAAATTACAGAATTTTTTTATCATACTTATTTTTCATTCATTTTGCCATATTACAACACACATAAGACAACTTATTTTTTGTATTTTTGCTAAAAATACAATCAAACAAATATGACAACTCATTTTAAAATATTTACTTTTTGCTTTTTACTTTTAGCAAGTAATTTCACTTTTTCGCAAAATCAACCTAATAAACAAATCTTGCGTAAAGCAGATAAAATTTCTGCAAAAGACATAAAATCATTTGTATCCGAAATGGTTAAACCCGAATACAAAGGACGGCTCGGCGGCAGTCCCGAATATATGGAAATAGCTAAATGGTCGGCAAAATATTTCAAAAAATGGGGTTTAAAGCCCGTTGGAGACAATAATTCATATTTTCAGTATTTTGACAGACCCTATTGCGATGTACTTGATGTTGGAGAAGTATCAATAACTTATAACAACAAAAAAACAAATCTCATAGCCAAAACAGATTATTATCCGGGTGCTAATTGTGAGGCAGGAATTGCCGAAGGAGAACTTATTTTTGTTGGATATGGAATTACTAATCCTGAATTAGGCTATGATGACTATAAGAATATTGATGTTAAAGGCAAAATTGTATTAATTCTAAATGATGTGCCTTACAAAGGAAAAGATGCTAAAACAGTAGCTGATTGGACTCACTACAACTCGCACACTCATAAATACACTAATGCTCATGCACACGGTGCAAAAGGAGCCTTATTAATTGACATGAAAGCTGCCCCCTCTATTCCATTACTTCCTGATTTCAGATACGCTACTATCAGCAACGAAGCAGCTAACAACATTTTAGAAAATTGCAATAAAAATGTTAAAGATTTGGAAAGTCAAATTTCTGAGTGTATGTGTCCTAATTCTTTTTCAATGAATATGACTGCAAAAATTCAATCCAATACCAAGTGTTTTGATGAAGGTTTATCTGCAAATGTTGTTGGACTGATTGAAGGGAATGATCCTATACTAAAAAATGAAATTATTATTGTTGGAGCTCATTTAGATGGTCAAGGCTCGCTCGGCTTTTTACTCCCAAGTGCTTTGGATAATGCTTCGGGCACTGCCGATGTTATGGCTGTAGCAAAAGCAGCATCAGCTTTAAAAGGAAATATTAAACGGAGTATATTATTCATCTTATTTGGAGCCGAAGAATGTGGATTAATTGGCAGTTTGCATTATGCCGACAATCCAATATATCCACTTAATAATACTATCTTAATGCTAAATTTAGATATGGTCGGCAATGGCACAGGAATAGGCGTTTGGGGAGGTAAATCATATCCCGATTTTTACAAAATATTTGAAATGGTCAATGAAGAATATATAAAATTGAGCTTTGCAGGTTCTGAAAATAGCAAGGTGTTCGGTCGTCCTCGTACAGACGGAATGGTGTTTCTTATGAGGGATATTCCAACAATTCATTTAGGAATCACTAATGCTACACAACCTGTTTATTATCATAGCTACAAAGACACTAAAGATTTGCTTTCCTATAATACAATGGAACAAATTTCAAAATTCCTTTATTTATCCCTTTATTATCTTGCAAACAAATAGTTAAGAAAGTAATATTTTCATTAAGATTTAGGCTATAAAAATGAAAAAACGAATTTTGCTATATGAATATCCCACAAAAATCTTGTTAGCACTCGGAGAAGCTATAGATGGGAAGCAAAATTTTTTTGATTTTCTTTTACAAAATGCTTATCCCGAATTAGCAGCATTAGCAAATTCACTTAGAGCAGATAAAGGAGCTTTGCAGTGGCTAATGGATAATGATTATCCTGAATTAGCAATATTTTGCGATGCAGTTGATTCGCTTGATCAAGCCGCAGAATGGTTAAAAAAAAACAATTTGTATTTCTATATAGTGTTTGCTGATGCGTGCAAAGGGCATGCTCATGCTATTGAATGGCTGCATGTTCATAAATATAGTATTTTTGTTTACTTAGCTCAAAAAATTCACGACCAATTAAAGATTCAACAATTTGAAGCATGGGACTATCATCGTTTACGAAAAAAATAAATCATTATTCTTTTATGTATAAATTTGTTAAAAAAAATATGAATAGGATTCTCTTTTTCATTTTCATCTTTCTTTCAACTTGTGCTTTTTCACAAAAATTTCACTATAAAGATGTAATAATTAGAGTTGATAATAAAGAATTTCAGTATGTTCAAAATAGAGTTAGAATTGACTCAAAATATTATTTGCCTTTTGAATACAAAATAAATAAAGAGATAATTGAAATTGAAATAATTCCATTTCAAGCAAACTTTAAAAGTATTGAAATTGCTCCGTCTCCATTTTACTCTATCATTAGTCAACCCGAACTAACGCTAAATGGAACTTATAGAAATTATATTCAGCTTGAAAATGCTACCAAAACTAATTTCATAAAAATACTATTCATTTCACTTAACCACAATTCTGACACTTTAAAACACGAAATAAACTTACTGCCTTATTTCAACTTTTCAGCAGCAGTTTACACTCAACAAGAAGAACTTCATGTAGGAGAAGAAGTTATGCTTGAACTAACATCAAATCTGCCTGAAAATATTTTACCATGCTCAATGTGGATAGACAAAGGAAATTATTTATATAAAATTGTCAATAAAGACAATAAAAACATTTTGCATCTTGTGCCACTTACTCTCGGAAAAAATATTTTCTCTATAGAAATTGATATTTACAAGCCTATTATTAATGAAAACAAGTTTGAATACAAATATCAATTTGATACTCCCGAACTAAATGTAAAGTCGAGCAGACTTGCTTATCTAAATACAGACACTAAAGATGCAATGCTTACGGAAACATCTGGTTTAGAGCCTATCGAAATTCAAATTGACAACAATAGACTCTTAAAAATGAATAAAACATACAGAATTGAGAATAAAGAAAATGCCGAAGGTACTCTTGTTGCAGAAATATTCACTAAAAATCAATTAGCCAACAATAAAGTACTTTGTTCATTGAAAGTATATAATTTACACCGAACGGAGCAAGGCTTTCTTTATATTAAAGATGGCGATAATTCGCTATTTTTAACAAACTTCAATGTATCTCCAAAAACGACAATCAATAAAGTTAAAATTTCAAGAGATGGCAAGCAATGGATAGAAAGTAGAAATGTTTATCCCGGAGAATCTGTTTTAATAAAAATTGAAGGCGAAAGTTTTCACAAAGCACACTTTTCATTTGATGCTATAGAAGAACGAAATATTGACACTCTGCACAAAAGCGAAAAAGAAGTTGAATTTCATCTCAGAATACCCAAAGATATTCCAAAACCGAGAATTGAAATTTTGAATTTCGACAAACAAACAGGTTTGAGCTTAAATGTAAATGAATATCAAAAAGCTAAAAAATTAGATTTTTTAATGATTGATTACGGAAAAGGATATATTAACATTGACGATATTAAAGGACCTGAATTTATTGAGGGTAGCATAAAAAACATCGTTATCCGTTCAGACCCTTCAAAATTGGATATAGGAGATAATTTTTATGGCAAACAATATATAGACATTGAAGTGAAAATATTTGGACCGAGAAACGAATTAGTAGAATTATTTTCCATTAATAAAATGGCAATATGTCCGAACGAACAATCAATCAGATTTCCATACTATTCAAAAACACATTGTCGTAATACAGATATTTTATTTAATCAATATCTATCAAAAAAAACATATAATTGGGATAGTTGGACACGGGCTGTTATATCAATAAAGCACAATAATGACGAACATCCTGAAAATGCTCAACAAAAAACGATAGAAATCATACTACAAAAAAAACTTCTTTTTGATGTTGATGTTTCTTTCCCAGCGGGTTTGTTAATCATTAGACCAGACAAAGATAACATAGGCAACTTAAGCGGTATCAGTATGGCTATGGTTGCTCAATTTAGCTTTTATCAAAAAGAAAAAATTGCACAACTAAAACCATATAAAATTGGAGCAGGTTTTTTGGCTCTAAATGCCTTTAATTTTTCCGAAAATAATAGTAATCGTGATATGAGCATAGTGATTTTGGCTAGCGTATTCCCGACCCAAAAAAGCACCAAAATGTCATTTCCATTATATATAGGTTGTGGATATTTTATTTCGCAAAGCCAGTTCTTTTGGCTGTTAGGACCTGGTATTAGGGTGAGTTTCTAATAAATAATACTCAATTTAAAAATAGT
>CAZKDV010000065.1:0-13710 GCA_964551645.1 uncultured Bacteroidales bacterium
AATATTTGAAAAAGATAACTTTATCAATTTTAATTTTCTTTTTTTTGGCTGAAATATAGATATGTAGTGAGCTTAATATGAATTAATAAAATTGATGTGATTCCAGAATTTTATTGAGTTATTGGGAAAATATCTCATTCTAAAACATATTGCCTCTTGACTCTTTTAGATATTCCAGATAGAGCCTCGTAAGGAATTACTTCCATTTCATTTGAAAATTCTTGTATAGGATAATTATTGCCAAAAATGATGGCATCATCTCCAACTTTGGCTTGAACATTAGTAATGTCAATAATTGTCATATCCATACATATATTTCCTATTACTTTACAGCTTTTGCCATTGACTATCATTTTTCCTTTGCCATTGCTCAGTATTCTTCTGTAACCGTCTGCATATCCGATTGGAACGACAGCAATAGTAGAATCTTTGTTTAACACACAAGTATCTCCATAACCGATGCGTTCACCAGCTTTGATATGTTTTATTTGAATAATATTTGATTTGAGTGTAGCTACATTTTCAAGCTGCAAATTGTTTTCTTGGTCGGGCTGAATACCATACAAACCAATTCCAAGTCGCACCATATCAAATTGTGCTTCAGAAAAACGACTTATACCTGCCGAGTTAAGAATATGTAATAATGGAGATATGTTAAGATTTTGAGTGATTTTTGAACACATTTTTGTAAAAGTTTGTATTTGCTGTTGTGTAAATGTGTCATCGTGTGGATTATCGGCAGCAGAAAGATGTGAGAAAATTGAACTGACTTGAATATGCTTGTATTTTTTTAAAATATTAATAAGTTTGTCTATATCGTTTTTTTGAAATCCTAATCTGTTCATGCCTGAATCAAACTTTAAATGTATTTTAATAAGCCTTTCATCGTCTGATAAAAACCATTGGAGAGATTCAAAACTGTATATTTCAGGTTCTAAATTATTTTCAATAATAGTGCTTATGGAGCTATATTCTGGAATCATAACCATAACCGGCAGTTTAATTCCATGTTTTTTTAATTCAACACCTTCGTCAGCGTATGCTACTGCAAGATAATCAATGTGATGATATTGTAATAAACTCGCTATTTCATAGCTACCACTTCCATAAGAAAATGCTTTGACAACAGCCATGATTTTGGTTTTAGGTTTTAGTAGCGATTTGAAAACATTGAGGTTATGTATGATTGCATTAAGGTTTACTTCAAGAACAGTTTGATGTGATACTTTTTGCAATGATTTGCAAATTTTTTCAAAAGCAAAAATGCGAGCCCCTTTAACGAGTATTGTTTCTTGCTTGAAGTTATTGATATGGTGCTGATTAAGAAAATCATCTGTGTTTTCATAAAAAAACTGTTCTGGAATATTTTTGAATAATTTTTGATGCAACACAAGTTGTCTCCCAATACCAATAAATTTGTCAATATTTCGTTTTTCTAACATTGATACAATATTGGCATAAAGGTTTTTTTGTTCCATTCCGGTCTGAAACATATCTGATAATATTACAGTTGCTTTGCGGTATTGTTGCTGTTGTTTAAGAAAATCAAGTGCAATATTTAGAGAATGTAAGTCAGAATTGTAAGCATCATTTATAATCAGACAATCCGAAAGTCCTTGGTGCATTTCAAGACGCATTTCCACATGGCTTAATTCAGCTATAGAGTCAATAAGTTCGTCAATATCATAGTTTAAAACTAACATGCAGGCAAGGCAGTGCATGATGTTTTGTATTGAGGCTTCATCAGTAAAAGGTACTTTTATTTCTTTAATGCTGTTTTGATATTTAAGCTCAATATTTGTTGATGATTGTTTTTTAGTGCTTTTAATTATTTGAACATTGTCATTTGATGATTTGCCCCATTTGAAAATTTTCTTTTTGCTCAAAATAGGGTGTTCAAGTATTGTTTGTAAAACTTGATTTTCGTCAGAATTTATAACAATGGTGTGAACATTAAGAAATAAGAGTAATTTCTCATTAATTTTTTGATTTATATCAATGAAATTTTCATTATGGGCAGGTCCAATAGTAGTAAAAATACCGATATTAGGTCGTATAATTTTCTCAAGATTAGCCATTTCATCTGTTTTAGAAATCCCAGCTTCTATTATTGCAAGTTGATGGTATGACTGAAGCATACATATAGATAATGGCACGCCAATTTGCGAATTATAGCTTTTGGGACTTCTGAAAGTAGGAGTGTATTTAGACAAAAGTGTAAATAACCACTCTTTTACAATGGTTTTGCCGTTAGAGCCAGTAATGCCAATTATGGGGAATAAAAATTTATTTCGATGAAAACTGGCTAAAAGTTGAAGTGCTTTTATTGCATTGCTTGTAAAAATGAAACTTGCTTCGGGAAAATTAGATATGAAACTGTCAGCTTGCTCGGTAATTACAAAGCAGCGAACGCCTTTTTCGTAAAGCTCATTGATGAACTGATGTCCATTTTGCTTTTCAGTTCTAATTGCAAAAAATATGCTTGAAGCAGGGTCAACAAGCCTGCGACTATCGGTTAAAACATTATTAATGATAAGTTCACTTTGCTTACCGCTTAGCTCCCCTTGTATGGCATTTGCAATTTGTTTTATAGAGTAGTTCATTATTTGTTAGTCTCTAATCTATTTGAGCAGTAGTTTTTATAATTAGTTCTGTTTTTATAAATTTCGGCAGCTAAAAACAAAGCATTTGTAAATGAATTTGCTGAAGCCATATTTTTTCCTGCAATATCAAAAGCAGTTCCATGTGCTGGTGAGGTTCTTATAATCGGCAAACCAGCAGTAAAATTAACTCCATCATCAAAAGAAATTGCTTTGAATGGAATAAGTCCTTGGTCATGATACATTGCTAATACACCATCATATTTCTGGAATGTTAGGTTTCCAAAAAAACCATCTGAAGAAAAAGGGCCAAAAACTTCTAAACCTTCTTTATTTAGTTCTTTTATTGCAGGTGTAAGTATTTTAATTTCTTGGTTTCCAAATAAACCACTATCGCTTGCATGTGGATTTAAACCTAAAACTGCAATTCTTGGTCTGTCAATACCAAAATCTTGCATCAGAGATTGATAGAAAAGATGTAATTTGCGTATGATTAAGTCGGTAGTAATAAGTTTAGGAACTTCAGAAATAGGTACATGAGTAGTAGCAAGGGCAACTCTCATTAGTTTGCTAACCATTATCATCAAAATATCGTTTGCTTTGAATTGCTCGGCTAAATACTCGGTATGTCCTGTAAAATTGGGATAAACAGCTTGAATAGCATTTTTGTTGATAGGTGCAGTTACTAATATTTCTGCTTTATTGTTTAAAATGTCTTGTACTGCTGTTTCAAGAGCAATAAATGCCATTTTGCCCGATAATGGAGTTCCGCAGCCTAAGTCAACTTTAATTTCTTCTTCAACTATATTGAAAATATTTACTCTTTTCGGATTTGCTACATCAATATTTTTGACAAGATTAAAGTTAAAGTTTGGCAAGTCTATAGTATTTTTGTGATATGATGCAAGTTTGGAGTTTCCATAAACTATTGGATTTACAAAGTCTAAAATTCTATTGTCAGATAGAGCTTTCATTATTACTTCGTATCCAATTCCGTTTGTATCACCATGTGTGATGATAATTTTTGGTGTTTGTGTATTATTTGTTTCACTTGCTTTATTTTCGGTATTATTCATATTTTTGGGTTTATTTTTGACATTTACATTTTTTTGAGCATTTTATTTTTGCTTTTTCAAGAATTTGAGTTAATTCTTGACAGTATTCGTTTCCAACTTTTGTGTTTAAAATGTTAATATACTTTATTTGCTTTGATATGTTTTTAAATTTATTGGGTTCAAAGTATAATGATGGATTTGAATAACAATTTATAATTTCAATATTTTCGAGTTGGAAAAATGAGTTTGGAATACTTGAAATTTTGTTTTTGCTGAAATCAATAGATGATAATTGATTTAAATTTCCTATATTTTGAGGAAGGCTCGAAAGTTTATTAGCAGAAATGTTTAAATAGCTAAGTTTGGGTAATTTCGTAATGAAATTGGGCAATTCGAGCAATTTGTTATTTGACAAGTTAAGTTGTTGGAGATTGGTGAATAGGATAATTTCGTCGGGAACTTCGCTTAGTTTTTGTTTACTTAAATCAAGGATAACAACTTTTTCAGGTGCTTTAAGTGCTTCTTCTATTGAATTATATTTGCCAACAGAAAGTTCTTGTTTCTGTTTTTGAGCATAAGAATATAAGTTTGAAAACAGAAAGACAACAGACAAGCAGATACTAAAAATATTTTTTTTCATTTATTGCTATTTTATTAATGTTTTAATGAGTTTAACATTTGTTTAATTTGCTTACTATCTTCATTTATTTGAGCAACAAGTTCATTAGTGTTGTTAAACTTGATATCATTGCGTATTTTTTCAATTATTTCTACTTTTAGTTTTTTATGATATAAATCGCCTATAAAATCAAATAAATTTATTTCAATGCTAAGTTTGTTTTCTGCAATGGTGGGACGATTTCCAATATACAACATACCCTCATAAGTGCAATTTTCGACATGCGTAAGAACAGCATATACTCCGTGTGCAGGAATTAATTTATTTTCGTCCACGGAAATATTAGCAGTAGGATATCCAATTTTATTGCCAATTTTTAGCCCATGCTGAACATTGCCCGAAATACTATAATTGTAACCTAAAAGCCTTGATGCTTCTCGAACTTTACCATTTTTTAGTAATGTTCTTATTGCTGTTGAACTTATTTCTTGTCCCTCCAAGCGACATTCATTTACTTCAATAGCTTGATAGTTCATACTATTTTCAAATTTTCTTAATGTGTTGATTGTTCCTACTTTATCTTTTCCAAAATAATGTTCTCTGCCTACAACTAAAAATTTAGGTGATAGCATGGACAAATATTTTTGAATAAACTCTTCGGCACTATGCTTTGATAGTTCTTCGGTGAAAGGCAACAAGCAAACATAATCAATACCCTTTTTCTCAAACAGTTCTATCTTTTCTTCTAGCAAACTTAATAATTCCACTTTTTTATCTGGATTAATGAGTGTTCTGGGGTGATTTGCAAATGTTACAACTATTTTACTTGCATCTATTGTATGGCTTAGTTCGTTCATTTTATCAATTAATTTTTGATGACCTTGATGAACACCATCAAAAATACCTATTGTAAGTATTCCATTTTTTGCTTCAAATGGTATCTTAGGAAAATGAATTATATTCACAAGAGTTTATTTTTAAGCGAAATTACAATTTTTTGTTTTATTGTTATTAGTCAAAATAATAGACTTTTAATCTATTTAATTGCTGGTGGTTTTATTTTTTTGTTTCCACAAATCACTAAATTTGTTGAAGTCTCTTCTGTAAAATATGCCAACTCCTTGAGTGTATGGGGTGTTTTGAGTAATAATATCTATTGGGTTTGAGCGATTAAAAGTTTTGGCACTAATTCTTCCATCAGATGTAATGCGATATTCGATATTAACATCTCCAAGAAATTGTTGCTGTTGTGTGTTTCCTTGCAGTTGCTGCCCGCCAAATCCGAGATTGCCTTCAACTTTAATTCTATCATTGAAAAATTGTGTTGAAAACATTAATTCTACTTCATCGTTAGTAACTTCACCTCCGGGACGGTATTTTACACCGATATCAAAATCTTTACTAATTTGAGATAGCCAATTGCTCAATTGATTTGAAAGTAATTCGGTTGAAGTTGTTCCAATTCCTTGCGAAGAAAGTGTGTTAAATGCAATTTGGTCAGGTGGCACAAATGAGTTTAATATTAACAAAGCAAACACTTGTCTATTTAATTCTTGTTCAGAAATTAGTGCATTTTTCACAAGGTTTTTAGTGTTTTCATCAGCTTGTGGAAGGTCTATATTGAAAGAGATTTCAGGGCTCATCAAATTGTTTTTTAATAGCAATTGAAGGTGTACAGGCACTTTTTGTTTATATACTTCTGATGGGTCAATATGGTTGATTAGGCTATAAATTCCAGTTCGTATAGGATAGTATGTTGTTAAATCAATATTTGCGTTATATGGGTCGCCTTTCCATTTGATTGAGCCACCCGATGCTATGTAGAATCGTTTGTTAATTACATTTTCGAGGGTAAAAAGATATTCGCCGCCAAGGATGTTAAGGTCTCCAAACATTCTTAAATCTCCCGCCATATCAAATTCTATTTTTAAATCGCCTTCACCTTTGCCACGCATTATATCACCAACAGTTGGGTCGAAAATAATTTGCACTTCTGCATCGGGAGTAACTTGTAAATCAAGATTCATTTTGAAATTCATTTCGTTTTGCTCGCCTGCAATGTTCTTTTGCTCTTTTTGCATAATATCATGTTGCGAAACGAAAGTAATAAACTTGTTTTCATGTGCATATCCACTTTCATCAATCGGGATACTAAACGAAGTGCCTTTTCCTGTTTTAGCATTAACGCTCATAGTAATTTCATCAAGGTCGCCAGTAATTAAAACTCTACCATCAGCTATCACTGTGCCATAAAACAGATTATTATCTTTGCTTGTTGTGTTCATAAATTGAAAATCGCCCATGGTATTCATTTGTATATCAAATTTAAAGTCCTTGAATTTGTTGTGGGCAATATTCATACGAACCGAAGAACGATTTCCTTTTTGGTCAAGTAATGTAAGATTATCAGTATATATCCTATTATTTGTAATGTGAAATTTATCAGCAAAAGAAAATATTGAGTTTAAATAATAAACATGCAAGACTGTACGAATAAATTGTATGTCTCCACTAACTTTTGGGTCTTTAAGTGAGCCTTGTATTTTTAGGTTTCCCGTAGCTTTTCCGTCAAGAATATCTAAAAAATCTTTAACAAAAGGAGAAAGTGTTTTAATATTGTAATTTGTTAAATTGACTGAATAATCTATATTGTTGTCTTCTTTTTCGGGATAGAATTTTCCTATGAGCTTGATTGGTTCAATAACTCCAGCAGGTCCGGTATATTTAATATTTATGTCAGTACCAACATATTTTTGTTCAGTATTATACTTTGATAATATTTTCAAATCGCCAAGAAATTCTTTTTGCAGGTAAAAATTTGAAGCAAGTATGTCAGTTGTAAAGTAAGGGTTAGAAAACAAACTTCTTAAAAATAGTGAGCCGTGCATAATTCCATTTATACTAAAATCAGTTTGTTCAAGAAAAGGGGCAATGTTTTGTAAATCGAAATTGCTGAACACTATTTCAATTGCTGATTCTTTTGACCTTTTGTCATCACGAATAAGTATTTGCTGCTCATCTTTGTAAAATCTAAGATTGTTGACAGAAAGCGAGTCGTTTGAATAATATATTTTATTGTATTTATCTATTTCCCATTTATTATCTTCAATTGTAAACTCTGATGCCCCAAATACAGCAATCATTGAATTACTATCAGCAAGTACGATACTTCCTTTAATGTCGCCAGAGTTATTTTTAAAGTTTTTATAATTATCCCAAAATAGTGAGTAATTTATACTGTCGTTATGCACTACACCATCAAATTTAACATTTTCAACATTGGCTGTTTGATAGATTTGAAGATTTTGAGAAGACAGCCCGAGATAAATTTTTCGCACAAATGCTTCTATTGTAATATTGTTTTCAATAAACTCTATACCGCTATATGTAATATTGTCAGAATTAATATAAATGTTTAATATATTGTTGTTTGAATGAAATTTGCCATTAATTTTTGTTTTTTTAGAAATATGCAAATCTGGCATAAATAAATCTGTAATTATATCAAAGTCGTTCAAATCAAAAGCAAATTGTAGATTAACAACATCAGTTGGTGTTTCTCTTTGAGTGTTTGAGGCATAATTGCTAATATATTCGCTTAAAAACACTTCTATAGCATCTGATATTTCGGAGAGCTTGTATTTTCCTTCAATATAACCGTTAATAATATTACTTTCAACTGATATTCGTTTTTGATTAAATGTTTCGTCTTCTTTTTGCACAATATTTAGTTTAGGAATAAAGTATGAATTTTTTCCTTCTAAATATTTAATATCCTCAAAAGTAACTTCTCCTAAAAAGTTATCTATATTGCTTCCAAATGCCATGCACTTAAGATTTGCTGATAAATAAGCCAAACTATCATTTCTATTAAAGTGAAGTTTTGAGAGGTTTGCATTGCTTATCTTTGATTCAAAATAGTAGCTTGGGATAGAGTCGGCAAATTGAATTTTACCATCAAATGCTAAATTTATATTTTTATCATCAATATTAACATTTCCGTTAAAAGTACCATCATTTATTTTTGCATTAAGAGTAATGTTTTGATAGTCGTAATTATTAAAAAATAAACTATGAATTTGACCTTTGGTTATTAATGAAATTATATCTGTTTTTAAGTTAGTGCCTTCAATTGATAATTCAGAAGAAACAGCTCCTAATAGCTCGTTATCTATAAGTTTTCCGATGTTTAGCTTTGAAGTAATTAGTTTTCCATAATACTTTGGTGTATTTGAATATGTTTCAAATATCATATCCATTGCAAAATTGCCAATATTAGAGCTAAATACATTTTTAGTCTTAAAAGTTTCTAAAGAGCCAATAAATTCGCCATATATATTGAAGTAATTAATGTTTTTAACATAATTGTATATTTCACTGTTTAATCCTGTTTTGATTATAATATGCTTTAAATCTTTTGCCCCAGATGTGAGTGAAGTCAAAGCTAAATTAAATTCTGTTTTATTAATATCTGGCAATCCTTTGAGACTGCATGAAAGCAACATCTCCGTCATGCTTTCAGTTGTAATGTTTAAGCTGTCGGCACTTAAATCATTTATTCTTCCGCTTATCTTGCCCTGAATATTTGCCTTAAAGTGCTTTTGATTAAGCGTAGGAGCAAATAGGCTAATATCGGCAAAATGTATGGTACTTTCCCTAAAATAGGCGTTTATATCTATTTCCTCTATAAAATTAGAGAATGCAGAAAAATTGTTGAAATCAAATTTAATGTCGGCATCTAAATCTGTTTTTGATGTTTTTATTTTCAAATTTTCGCAGTGTAAGAGGCTATCGTTTAGAGTGAGATTGGTTGACATTGACTTCAAGACAAAGCCCGAATGTTCGTTAAGTTTAAGTTGTTCGATATTGAGAGAGATAGTTTTATCAATAATTATGTTGTTTGCCCAAAAGTTGATATTTCTTACTCGCAAATTGTCAAAGTCAATTCCTTTGTAGTTTTCATCTCGTTTGTTTTCGTTAAGATAAGCAAAGTTCCCATTGCTTATTCGCAAATTATAGATATTAATTTTCCATGATTTACTTTGCGTTTCCTTGGGTCTGTCATCAGTAAAGTAGTCAATAATAAATTGTAAATTATTAATATTTTCACCTTTATATTGTGTGAGATTAAAGTTGAGCTTTTTAATATTAATATTCGATAAATGTATTCTGTTTTTTTTGAATGTAATTTTTTTCAGGTGAACATCAAGTTGTTTGATAAACAGTAACTCTTTGTTTTTAAGGTCATTAATTTTTAAATCATGAATTGAAACATTAAGAAAAAAGTTAATATCAATTTTTTTTATACTTATTTCGGTTTGAAGCTCTTTAGAAAGATAATCAGTAGCTTTTTGAACAATTGCGTTTTGAATAAATGGAATTCTGACAACAACATATAATGTAGCAGGAAGACATAATAGAATAAAGTAGATTATAATTAGTACTTTTGCAAGTCTATTTTTTTTTATTTTGCTTTTATTCATATATGAATATAGTTAACATTCTTGCAATTGAGTCTTCATGTGATGATACATCGGCTGCAGTTTTGCAGAATAACATTGTTTTGAGCAATATTATTGCAAGTCAAGAAGTACACAAAGATTATGGAGGTGTAGTTCCTGAGCTTGCTTCCAGAGCACATCAACAAAATATTATTCCAGTTGTTCATCAAGCACTTTCTGTTGCAAATTTACATAAAAATAGTTTACATGCAATAGCATATACAAGAGGACCTGGATTATTAGGCTCTTTGTTAGTCGGAGGTTCATTTGCGAAGTCAATGGCTATGTCTTTGTCCATTCCTCTTATAGATACCGACCATCTTGCTGCTCATATTTTCGCTCTATTTATTGATACTCTTGATGTGGTTTATGAAAAACCCGAATTTCCATTTATTGCACTATTAGTTTCTGGCGGACACACAAGATTAGCCATAGTTCATGATTATTTAAACATTGAATTTGTAGGAGACACTATTGATGACGCAGCAGGGGAGACATTTGACAAATCAGCGAAAATGTTAGGATTGCATTATCCGGGCGGACCAATAATTGATAAATTGGCAAAGTTGGGAAATCCGTATAAATATACATTTAATAAACCAAGAATCCCCGATTTCAATTTCAGTTTTAGCGGTCTAAAAACTTCAATTTTATATTTTTTGAGAGATGAATTGAAGAAAAATGATAAGTTTATAGATGATAATCTTCACGATTTATGTGCATCAATACAACATATTATCGTTGAAATTCTTCTTGATAAAACTTCTAAATTGGTCGAAAAGACTGGGATTAAGCATGTTGGAGTGGTTGGCGGTGTTTCTGCTAATTATTATTTGAGAAAAATATTGCTTGAGTATGCGAAAAATAATAATGTAAAAATGTTTTTTCCAGCACCACAGTTCACTACCGATAATGCCGCTATGGTTGGCATGCTTGGATATTTGAAATACCAAAAAGGTTTGTTTGATTCTTATAGCTCAAGTATTTACTCAACATCATGATAATTATTTTACATTTTTAGAAGAATAATTTATATTTGCACAAAGAATTGATAATTATATAAAAACATCAAGAAATGACTTTGTTTATACTCTTTTTTCTATTGGCTGTTCTTGTTTCCTTTTTTTGCTCTTTTTTTGAGTCGGTTTTATTGAGTATTTCTGATACAGACATTGAAATTGCAATTCATGATAAAAAAAAGTACGGAAGACAAATAAAAAAATTAAAAGAAGATATTGACAAACCTTTGTCTGCCATTCTTACTTTAAACACATTTGCCAACACACTTGGAGCTGCTGGCGTTGGAGCTCAAGCACATTTAATTTGGGGAGATAATATTGTAACTCTTATTTCTGTTATACTTACTTTAACAATTCTATTTTTTAGTGAGATTACGCCTAAAATGATAGGTGCAACTTATACTAAAGAATTAGCTCCATACATTGTTCCCGTTATTCCAATTTTATTAGTTTTGATGTATCCTTTTGTTATGATTAGCAAAATCATTGCACAAGCATTTCGCAAAAGTGAGGATAACAGTATTTTTAGCAGAAAAAATTTGTCAACATTTGCTGAAGTAAGCATGAATGAAGGAATTTTAAAAGAAAGCGAAAAAAAAATCATACAAAACATACTTGGGTTTCAATTATCTACTGTAAAAGCAATTATGACACCACGAATAGTTTTACATGCCGAAAACGAAACTAAAACCATCGAAGAATATTACAACTCTCACAGCTCTTTTCCTTTTAGAAGAATCCTTTTGTACAAAGATTCTATTGATAATATTACGGGTTTTGTGCTTAAAGATGAAGTTTTGCAATCTATGATTGAAAACAAAAAAACAGGAGAACTCTCTTCAATTAAAAGAGAAATTGCTATTACCTATGAGAGTACAAAATTGATTGAGTTGTTTCAGCTTTTAATTGAAAATAACGAACATATTGCATTAGTTTTAGACGAATATGGTGTGTCAGCGGGTATTGTTACAATTGAAGATTTGATTGAAACATTGATTGGGCAAGAAATTATGGACGAAACAGATAGCGTTCAAGATATGCAGACTTTGGCAAAAATAAATAGGATATTAAAACTGAAAAATTTAGATAAATTCTAAGATTAAGTCCTTGTGCAATTAGGTTAAATTTACTTTTAATTTGTTAATTGACCGATTAAATATATACTTGTTCAGGTATTGTATCAATGTAACAGCGGTTATTTTAGATAATATTCGAGTTTTTAATCCTTGAAATGATTTGGCATAATTTTATCTTGAACTGAGCTATTATAGAGTTAAGAAAATAGAGTTTATACTTGTATTTTCAATAGTTATAATTCATAGCAATAACTTCAAATCACTCAATATTGCTGAATATCCGAATTTCTTCGGGAAATTGAGCAATTTTTGTATTTATTTTCAAAATGCACAATAGCTTAAGATTATTATTGTTTTAAAACAGATAATAAAACTTGTGCCGGATGTAATGCGGTTCTCCCTGTTCCGTCTTTTATTTGTTCTCGGCAACTTGTTCCGGGTGCAACAATCAGATAGTCATCAGGAGTTTCTCTAATACTTGGAAAAAGGATAAGTTCGCCTATTTTCATAGATATTTCGTAATGTTCTTTTTCATATCCAAACGAACCTGCCATTCCGCAGCAACCTGATTTAATTTCAAATACTTTTGAGTTTTTAGGAATTTCAAGCACTTCTTTTAAGATATTTGTATCGGAAATAGCTTTTTGATGGCAATGTCCGTGCATCTTGATATTTATGAAAGTATCTTCAAATTGTTCCGATTTAATGTTCCCCGCTTGAAATTCTTTATTTATAATAATAGTTATTTATAAATTCTTCAAACAAATATGTATGCTTGGCAATAGATTTAGCTTGTTCTTTAGTTTCGCCACGCGAGAGCCTTATGTATTCGTCTCTAAAGCTAAGTATTGCTGATGGTTCAATGCCTACTAATGGGAATTCGTAACTGACTTTGCCAACAAGAGTTTGAATGTTTTTGTGAGCAATTTTTTGAGCTTTTCTTAATAAACCTTTTGATAGAAAAGTGCGACCGCTTAAATTGTTAGAAGCAATTTCTACATGATAGTTCAGTTTGCTTAAAAGTTTAATTACGGTTTGCCCAATTGCAGCATCTTGATAATTAGTAAATTCATCAATAAATAGGATTACATTTCCAATCATTTTTTCATTTGAAGGATTGTTTTTTTGTAAATATTCTTTTGCCCAATGCACAAGAGTTTTTTTAGGTAATAGTGGAATTGAGCGTTGCTGTGCAAATCCAATAAATTGTTTAATGATTTTTGATGTTACTTTATTTTTAACAAATGTATTGTATAGGCTAGGAGCAATCATTCCTAATTTGTTTAATGTTGAGATGTATGCAATTGCTTTTGTTCTTATTGGAACATGATGTGCATCGTAATAATGCTGCAAAAACTCAGTTTTAAAACTTGTCATATCAACATTTGAAGGACATTCCGACATACATGCTTTGCACGAAAGGCATAAGTCCAAAACATTAAATATTTCTTTGTGGTCAAAAGCATTTTTTTGTTTGCTATTTGTCAAAAATTCTCTGAGTGTATTTGCTCTTGCTCTGGTTGAATTTATTTCGTCAAGTGTAGCCATATAGCTTGGACACATAGTGCCACCTGCAAGGTGCGTTCTTCTGCAATCGGCAGAACCATTGCATTTTTCTATTGCTCGTAAAATTCCACCTTCTTCGTCAAAATCAAATATAGTATCAAATGCTGGTTCAATTCTGTCTGTTTCGTAGCGTAAAGAAGTGTCCATCGGAGGAGTGTCCGTAATTTTGTTGTTATTGAACACATAATTCGGATCCCAGATTTGTTTTAATTCTTTAAAAAACATATAAATCTTTTCTCCCAACATTAGTTGGATAAATTCTCCTCTCAATCTT
>CAZKDV010000066.1:0-1985 GCA_964551645.1 uncultured Bacteroidales bacterium
ATGTTTTTTATTTCACATTATTGGTTTTTTAAATTTCTTCCGCTAACTTATGCAAACATTGATACATTTCAATATTTGTCATTGCAAAAATTATGGAATATGGGTATGCCAATTAAAGTTGGGTATCCTAGTTATGGTTATATTTTATTTTTGCATCTAATTTCATTTCTGCATAACTCTTTGTTTGCAGTATCCTTACTACAGTCCTTGCTTTGTTTCTTATCGCTTATTCTTTTATTATATGCTATTTATCAATATATTGACAAAACATTCATTATTTGGACAGCTATTGCATTAGGTGCATTTATTGCTGCATCTGCTACTGTATTTTTTAATACTTCTGTATTTCCTGATTCTTTATTGAGTTCCTTATATATTTTATTTTCTGCAAGTGTGATTTTTATGCTGAAATCTAAAAAAAGTATTTTGTGGACTATTATTACTGCATTTATTATTACATTTTCAATATTTATAAGAGCTTCATCTCTGTTTTTCTTGCCTTTATCTATTGCAATAATTGTTTTTTTACTTATTATTAAACTTAAAAGAAATGCTGTGGTTTTTGCAGTTTCTTTGAGTGCCTTTTTACTGATTATAGTTTCTCATAATTATTTCAATCCTTTATATAAATCTTATGGAATAATTGAACGATCAATAGATGCAGTAAGACCTTACTTTTATGAAGAATATTATGCCTTAAACACTGATATTGAACTTGACGAACAGAACAAAAATGATGCGAATAAAATAATATCTTCAATGATTGATATTATGCCGACAGATAATTTACTGTACAAAACTAAAAATGCCAATTCGTGGAAAGAAACATATAGTGCCAGAAATTCTACCTTAAGGGGAGTTGTCTTTAAATATAATGAAGATAATAATCTACAAGTATTTAAACATGATAAATCTTATTTGTTTACTGTTGATTCTGTAATTACTGATAATAATATGTTAAACTATACTCAATTATCAGATAGTTTATTAGATATAATCAAACATTCCGAATTTTTGTATAAAACCATAGAGCATAATCTATATTGGAAAACTGTATTGTTTAGAAAGTTTTATGCTTTTTTTTATGATAAGACAGCAACAGAACTTAGCCCATTGCAATATGGAAATATTCGGTGGAGATTTGATGTGTACAATGAATTAGATAAAATCAATGCGACATCTATTTATACAAGAATTTATGCTAAATATCATAATAATCCTGAACTTGTTGATGTATTGATGCAACATTCTTTAAAAGAGTTTTATAAAATGTATGAAAAAAATACATTTGATTTTGATAATCATTATTCTGCTATGCAGGCTAATTTGTTTTTCAAAATATATGATGTTTATATGTTGAAAATACATAATAAAATATTTCAGTCGCCCATGCTTGTTATTATTTTTGCGATTACATTGATTGCTTCTTTGTTTTTTATGTTGTTTAGAAATATTAAAAGCAAAAATGCTTTTATCATATTGGCAATCTGTGCAATACTTGTAGCTTTGTCTGTGATACATTCAATTCATTATGTTAGTTTCCGCTATGCTTATTCTTCTATGTTTGTTTATTTTGTAATGCTTGGCATTTTTCCATTTTGCTTGCAACAAGCATATTTAATAATTAAGAAAATGAATGACAAACATAAAAATTTAAAAAAATATTAAATAAAAAAAACTTAGTATGTTAAATAATAAAACTGTTGCTGTGGTTGTTCCGGCTTACAATGAGGAAACTCAAATAGGAATGGTTATTGAAACTATGCCCGATTTTGTTGATAGAATTATTGTAGTAAATGATTGCTCTACAGACAAAACAGCTGAAGTTGTAAAATCTTATTGGAATGAGCGGTATAATAAAGGAATAACACTAACTGATGAAACCGAAAAAGTTATTGAAGGTCGTTTTCAACGAGCTAATCGTGCTTTACAAAATTCGATGAAATTAGAATTGCAAAAGTTTTTAACTTCCGAAGTAGTTAATT
>CAZKDV010000066.1:2085-13626 GCA_964551645.1 uncultured Bacteroidales bacterium
GGAAATTCGGTATTGTCTATTTTAACTAAGTTAGCTTCTGGTTATTGGCATGTTTCTGATACTCAAACAGGATATACGGCTATTTCAAGAAAAGCTTTAAACTCAATACCATTGTATAAAATATATAAAAGATACGGAATGCCAAATGATATGTTGGTAAAGTTAAATATTGCAATGTGTACAATTAAAGAAGTTGAAATTAAACCAATATATGATATTGGCGAAAAATCAAAAATGAAAATAGGCAAAGTTATTCCACGAATATCTTGGCTTTTGATTAAGTCCTTTTTCAAAAGATTATGGATTAAATATTTGTTTAGAGATTTTCATCCTCTTTTTCTGCTCTATCATTTTTCTTTTATTTTGTTTTTTATTTCTTTGCCCTTTTTGATTAAAATAATAAATCATGCTTTTTTTCTGCATACTTCTGCAAATCCGGTTACGGTTTTAGCATTTATTTTTCTAAGCATTAGTTCTTTTCAGTCGTTTTTATTTGCTATGTGGATGGATATTCAGGATAATGAGAGATTGTATAAAAGTTAATATGATAACTAACTTTATTTTACTATGAAAAAAATATTATTTGATATTAATCACCCTGCTCATGTTCATTTTTTTAAAAATGCAATGAATGAATTAAAAAATAAAGGACATGAAGTTTTTGTAACTTCTACAACTAAGGATATAAATGAATTATTGATGAATGAGTATGGCATTGAATATATCAATATTGGGCATTATCGTTCAGGACTTGCGACAAAAAGTATTGATTTTATTATTGTTGCTTTTCGCTTTATTTCTGTTGTCAGAAAAATTAAACCTGATTATATTTTGAGTATATCTTCTGCAAGACCTTTTGGCTCTATTTTTACCAAAGCCAAAACATATATTTTTACAGATACCGAGCCTGCAAGTGAGCAGATTGCGTTGTTTAAGCCTTTTGCAACAAAAATATTTACTCCTGCTTGTTTCACTAAGGATTTAGGCAAAAAGCAAGTTAGATATAACGGTTATCACGAGTTGGCACATTTGCATTCAAATTGGTTTAAGCCAAACCCTGAAGTATTATCTGAAATTGGATTAAGTGAAAATGATAAATTTTTTATTTTGCGTTTTGTATCTTGGGATGCCACGCATGATATTGGGCATAAAGGAATATCATTAGAAAATAAGAGAAAACTAATAGATATACTTAAAAATCATGGAAAGGTGATAATAACTTCTGAAAAAACACTTGACGAAGAATTTGAAAAATATAAAATGTCTATTTGTCCAACTAAAATGCATGATTTGATGTACTATGCTACTTTGTATGTCGGAGAAAGTGGAACTATGGCTTCTGAGTGTGCTGTGATTGGCACTCCTGCTGTATTAATTAATCCTTTAGAAATGGGGTATTTTTCTGAACATGAAAGAAACAGACTAATACACAGACTAAGAAAAGAGGATGATTTAGTTAAACTAGCTCAAGAATTAATTGATAATAATAAGTTAGATAAGAATGTAGCAAGAAATTTGGCTAAAGAAAAACTTGCTGATAAGATTGATGTTACACAATATATAGTCAATTTGATTGAAGATATAAATGAATGATTGTGAGGAGATTTTAGTGCTTTTGTTCTATATGAAAAAAAACAACTTAAAAGCAATTTTCTATTTTTTGTTAAACAAAAAAAGCAGTAAGTTACTTACTGCTTTTTTAATTAAATATCAAAAATTAACTTATTCTTAATCTCTTATACAACGCACACTTGCTGTTGCATTTCCTGAGTGCATATTATTTTTATTAATGCGTCCTTCAGAAGAACCAAGTTGTCTATAAGTAACATTATTTCCGGTTGTTATAGTTGATGTCCAATAAAATGCACTTGTTCCTTTTCCGGAAAATACTCCAGCACTTGTGTTATTACCACCTGGTACTAAACCTAAATTTTTTGTATTAGTTCCGTCCCAGTTTGTATTGCTTTTCATTTGTGTTGATTGGTCTGTTCCTCTCCAACCACTTGCATCAGCTTGAGCTTGTGTCATTCCAAAGCACATTTCTAATAATTTCCAGTCATTGTCGGTTGGAACTCTCCAACCATTTGGACAAATATTTTCAGAGTATAGATGTGTACCATAATATAATCTTCCATATATTAGATAATTAGCTACACTATCATTATTATAGTAAAATGTGTTGCCTGTTTTAGGTTTATAGTTTAGATTTTCTTTCATCCACCATTGGTTACATATTTTGATTATGTCGTATGTTTTTCCATCTCTGTCATCTTTAAGTGTTTGTGCTGCATTTTTAAGCTCTTCAAGATCATCTTCAATTTGTTGCAATCTGCTGTCTAGATATTGTTTGTTTACAACATCTTTGGCTTCACTTGGGTCGTTTACTCCTGAAATAACTCTATCCATAGCATCAAGATATTCAATTTCGCCCAATGTGCTTATACTTGTGCCACCGCCATTGATAACATCTTTAGCCAATAGAGCATAAGGAACTGACAATAGTTGAGACGAAGTAGTGATAGTATAATTGTTGCCTCCTGCGGGGTCAATTTCAATTTGCACATAACGCTGTCCCATACTCCAATCAATATTACCCAGATCTCCTAAGCCATCTGGCAATCCACCACCTATTTCAAAACTTACTAATCCATTTTCATTAGTTGTAGCTGTATGTGTTTCAGAATAAACTGAAAGTCCTTTTTCAGAAACAATGCTAACTTTAACCCCTATTGTTTGGTTGGTCAATAGTTTACCGTCAGGGTCTCTTAAAATTGATTGATATGAAAATTTGTCTGGAATTTGTGCAAATGCTGTTATAAACAGAAATAAATTTGCTAAAACGCTAACTGTTAAGATTTTAATTGCTTTTTTCATAATTATATTTATTTAGTTGGTTTTTTATTTTTTTATTATTTTAAATGATTTAATTTCTTGTTGTTTGTTTGTTATGCTAATAAAGTAAATAGCCGAAGGAAGCTCCTTCATGGATATTTGTGTTTCTGTATCACTAATTTTATTGCTATTCAGCAGTTTGCCCGATTGATTGTATAAATGATATTGAAGATTGTCAATAGGATATTCTTCAATTCTTAAATACAAATAATCACTTGAAGGATTTGGATATGCCAAAGCAGTAAGTGATATGGCAGTTTCTTCAATATTCACATTTGGAATAAAAAGTTCCCAAGGTAGTTGTACACCTTCGATAATAAAACCGTATTCGGAATCATAAGCAGAATACACCAACTGTCCGATAGAATAGGAAACCGAACCATTAGCGTCTGTAAAACTAGCGCCCGCACTCGAAACAGTTTGTTGTGCTTCTGCAACATACAATCCCAAGGCAAACATGAGCGATAGAGAGATAAGTAAATGTTTCTTTTTCATAATAATAACTATTTTGTTTTTGCAAATGTAATAAAAAAAAATTAGTGAATGCAAAATTTTCTTATTAAATTTAAAATTTCGTCTTCGCTTGAGCTTCAATCTTAAAATCACCACCCTCACCAAGCGATTCCTTACCTGTTCATAGCAATAAGTTTAAATTATTAAAATTTGATGAATATCCGAATTTCTTCGGGAAATTGAACAATTTTTTCATTTGCTTTTCAAATGCACCATAGCTTGTTTTAATCTTTTTTTGCAATAAACAATGCAATAAATAATTGATAATTATTGTAATTTTGGCAAAAAATGAATTTTGAGAAGTTAGTTTTACGCATACAGCAAACAAGCGATTTTTTACAGCAAAGTACTGTAAAAGCTGTAAACACGCATCTAACTTTGAGAAATTGGTTGACGGGCTTTTACATTGTAGAATTTGAACAAAATGGTAGCGACAGAGCCGAATATGGTGCTAAATTGCTTGAAAACATTGCTGAAAATATAGGCATTAAGGGACTTACAGCACCAGAATTATCTCGTTGCCGGCAGTTTTACAATACTTATCCGCAAATTTTTGGGTTGATAACCCAAGAATTTAAAAATATGTTTCCTGCTAACTTTTTACCCGAAAATATCGAAAAATCAATTCTTGGGTCGGCAACCCAAGAATTGCAAAATGAAGACATAAAATACATTTCAACCATTTTTCAATCCATTTCTTACACGCATTTTACCGAATTTCTTCGGGAAGTTGAACAATTTTTTCATTTGCTTTGCAAATGCACCATAGCTTATTTTAATCTTTTTTTGCCATAAACAATTGATAATTATTGTAATTTTGGCAAAAAATATGAAAAAACAATTATTTTTAATTCCTCATTTATTATTTGATAGTGATTTTTATGCACTTTATAAAAAAATGATAGAATCACAATATTTGCCATACCAACAACTAAAAGAGCAACAAGATATTCAATTAACTAAACTTTTAAGGTACGCAAATGAAAATGTTAGTTACTATAATAACTTATTTAAGAATTCAAATATAGATATATACAAGATAAATAGTATTGAGGAATTGACTCAAATACCAATTATTGATAAGACAATTATTTTAGCACAAAAAGATTTGTTTGTTTCAAATAATATAAAAAAAATAAAACATTATACAAATAATACAGGAGGGACAACAGGAACTCCTTTTAGATACTATGTTTCACATACTCATAGATTAAGAGCTGCCACTATGCTGTATAGAGGTTGGTCGTTTGGAGGATACAATTTAGGCGATAAGCTTTTTTTTCTTGGCGGAGCTTCTTTGAATGCAGGGAGCAAATATGGTTGGCTTACAAAAATACACGAATTTACGAGAAATACTAGGTTCTTATCATCATTTGACATGAGCAATGAAAATCTTGAAAAATATATTGACTACATTAATAAAGAAAGACCATTGTTTATTAGAGGATATCCTTCTGCAATTGGATATTTAGCCGATTTTATCATAGATAATTCAATTGCAATAAATACTGAGATAAAGGCTGTGTTTACAACATCTGAATTATTATTGCCCAATTATCGAACATCAATTGAAAAAGCATTTAATACTAAAGTGTTTGATGCTTATGGTTTGAATGATGGTGGTGTAACTACTTATGAGTGCGAAAAACATAATGGAATGCACATTGATACAGAAAATGCAATAATGGAGGTAGTTGACGAAAATGGAATCCCAATTGAAAATGGGGTGGGCAGAGTGATTGCAACTAGTTTATATAATTTTGCCATGCCTTTTATTAGATATGATACCGGAGATTATGCTGAAATTACGACTGATACTTGTACTTGTGGTAGGCAAACCAAATTGATTAAAAGAATAATTGGACGAAAGGTTGATATTTTAACCAAGCTTGATGGTTCGGCAATACATGGCTGGTTCTTTTTGTTTATATTTTGGCAACATGGAGAAGGATTTGCTCAATATCAAGTGGTGCAAGAAACAGAAAAAGATATAAGAATAAAATATGTAAAAAATCAATTGTTCAACAAAGATGTTTTAACGGCTATTACAAATATTGTAAAGAAAAATGTACCAGAATGGGTAGTGAAATTTGAGGAGGTGGAATTTATTGAAAAAACAAAAGGAGGGAAACAGCTTTTCATAATTAATAACTTAAAGAAGTGAAATTTATGCGAATATTGATAATTGCCAATAGTGAATCTTTTCACACAGCACGATTTGCTAATGCTTTTACCGATTTGGGACATGAAGTTGTGTTATTATCGGCAACTCCATATTTAGGACGAGTGGTAAAGTATGATAATGTCAAACATATTGAGTTTTTTAATGTTTGTACAAAATTATTTAGTTTGTTATTTCCAAAAAAGATAAAACGGTTTAATCCCGAAATTTCAAAAGCATACCATCCTTTTAATTTTCTTATATTATTTAGAATGTTATTTTTGTTTTTTTTTATTAATCGTTTGTTAAGAAAAGAAAAATTTGAAGCAGTTTTTGCAACCAACTTAACAACTAATGGATTGTTTGCTGCTAAGATTAAAAGAGATGTTAGCAAAGTTTGTTCTACACTTGGGTGCGATATAAAAAAAGTAAATTGGAAATCACCTCAAATTCTTACAAATAATAAATTTGTATATAAGTATGTGTATTCAAAGCTTACATATATAGTAACAGGTAAAGAACAGCATATTATTGATTTTTTTAGCAATAAAAAACTGTTTCCAAACTTTCCAAACGATGGCAAGCTGTTTTATATTAATGGTTTAGGAGTGGATTTTGAAAAGTTCTCTCCCTCAAATAAAAGTTCTGAAAAAAGAAGGGAACTATATGGATTAGATAAGGAGGATATTTTATCAATTTGTTTTAGGCAGCCAAGACCTATACTTGATTTTGAACAAATTATATTGTCGGTGGCAGAAGTGGTAAAGATATATCCTAACTTTTATTTTGCAATAGGAACAGGTGGCAGACCATTTCCCGAACTTGAAGAAATTGCTATAAACAAAGGTATTAAAGAGCATATTCTTTTTATGGACAATATTAGTTACGATGAATTGCATAATTATATAGCCCAAGGGGATATTTATATTGACCCTATTAATATAAAAAAACATCCTGCTTCAATATCGGCAGGCATTTCGGGTTCTTTGCTTGAATCAATGTCTTGTGGTTTAATTCCGGTGGTTGGAAATCGCCCAGGCTTAGAGTTTTTTTTCGATAAGCAACACTATGATTTTGTTTACGAGGGCATGAAAGAACACCTAAGCACATATATAATAAAAGCCATACAACACAAAGATAATATGGTCATTAAAGATAGTTTTCGCAATATTGTGATTGAAAAATCAAGTTGGCAACAAAATATTTTTATGATTTTATCTTATCTTCAAAAAAAATAATTTAATAAGTGTAATGTGAAAACTAATTCTACATTATTTTGCTTATGTTAAATTATTTTAACTTTGGTAAAAATTAAATAAATTTCAAATTCTTTTTATAATATTCAAAATAAATTAATACTTTTGAATAAAGTTATTATTATATTGTTGTAGTAGGTCTCAAAAAAATCATATATAATATATTTATAGTTTATGAAAACACAAATTTCAAATGTAATTTCTGATTCAAAACAAGCTATGTCCATTAAATATAATACGATGGTGTATGAGCTTCAAAGGACGGGCAAGAAGGTGCTTGTTTTGAGTTTAGGCGAAGCTTTTTTTGACATTCCATTATTTCCTTTTGATGAATTACCATATCCTAATCTTTATCATTACTCTAATTCTAGAGGTATTCCAGAATTAAGAAATAAATTATCAGAGTTTTTTCTATCAAATTATGATATTCCGATTAACTATGAAAAAGAAATACTTATAACATCAGGCTCAAAAGCAGCTATACATTTTGCATTTATGGCAGTTTTAAATCCAGGAGATGAGGTTATAATACCAGAGCCTTTTTGGGTAAGCTATCCCGAACAAGTAAAAATGTGTTATGCCAATCCTGTTTGTGTCCCATATTATAAATCTGTTTTTGATTTTGAAGATTATATCACTGAAAAAACAAAAGTGATTGTCATAAACAACCCGCATAATCCTACTGGATATGTTTATAAAGAAAATGAGATAAAACATTTATTGGCTTTAGCTGAAAAGTATAACATATATTTATTTAGCGATGAAGCGTATAGTGAGTTTATAGGTGATGATATATTTATTTCGCCAGCTAAAATAGATAGAGAAAAAAAACACACAGTTGTTTTTAACTCTATATCAAAAAACTATGGAATTTCGGGATGGCGTTTAGGTTATGTAATTGCAAATGAAGCATTGATAGATGCTATTTTAAAGATTAATCAACACTTAATAACATGCCCTGCTACCATTTTGGAGTATTATGTAGAAAAATATTTTTATGAAATTTTAGAGCATACTAATCCTCAAATAAAAGCTGTTGTTCGTAAAAGGGCTGAAATTGCTGCTTTTATGAAAGAAATTGGATTAAGTGCTTTGCAGGGCACTTCAACTTTTTATTTTTTTGTATCTATTTCACCATCTAAGCTTACATCTGATGAGTTTTGCACTAAGCTTTTACACGAGCATTTTATATCTACTGTGCCAGGTATAGGCTATGGAGAAAGTTGTGATAAATTTATTAGAATTTCAGTAGGAGTAGTCCCCATTGAGGAAATCAAAAAAGCATTAATTGTTATTAAAAATTTGATATCAGAAACAAGCAACATTTCATCACGAACAACAGCTTTAGTTGTTGCTGGTGGACTTTGGCAAATACCTTTAATTAGCTATTTGAAAGAAAAAAAACATAAGGTGTATGTAGTTGACCCATATATGCACTCTCCTGGCGTCAAATTAGCTGACAAACACATAGCATGTGATGTTAGAGATGTAGAGCAAATATACTCTGCAATAAAAAATGAAAAGTTTGAAATAATATGTTCTGACCAATCAGATATTTCTGTAAATACTGTTTCTCGTTTAAATGAATTATTTGCATTGAAAGGCAATTCTTTCGAGGCTACTGAAAACTTTGTAAATAAATTTAAAATGAGAGAATTAGCGGTCAAGTTTGGGATTCCATGCCCCAAATATAAACAAATTTTTAATGTTGATGATTTAAAATCATTCATTGCAGAAGTTGAGTTGCCTATTATTTTAAAACCTGCTGATTCGCAGTCAAGTCGAGGGGTAGTGAAAATTGATAGTAGCAATGTGGCAAATATCTATTCGTATGTTGTTGCATCGTTAAAATATTCTAATTGTGGCTATCTGATAGCAGAAGAATTTATTGAGGGAGAAGAAGTTACTGTAGAAGGATTTGCATCTAATAAGAAGCACAAATCATTAGCTGTTTCACTAAAAAAACATTTTAGAACTGGGATAGCCAGTGAATTGAGGTATCCTGCCGATATTCCTGAGCCAATATACAATAAAATTATTGAGTATAATGATAAATTTGTAGAAAATTCAGGTTTGGATTTTGGTATTACACATGCGGAATACATGATAAATAGAGCAAGTGGAGATGTGAAAATTATAGAAATTGCTTGTAGGGGTGGTGGCACTTTGATTTCTTCAGATATAGTTAAGTGGGTTTCAGGTATTGATGTTTACGATTTATATTATAAAGCACTAAATGGTGTAAATATAGATGTTAAAAACATAGATGTTAAAAAACGAAATGCAATTTTAAAGTTTTTTGAATTTAAGTCTGGAGAAATAAAAGATATTAATGGATTTGATACCGTAAAAAACCACCCTAATATTATTAGTGCTAACTTATCATTCAAAGTTGGAGATGTGCTTTTGCCAGCTGAAGATGATAGGTCAAGACAAGGTTATTTTATTGCTAAAGCCAATTCAGCTGATAGTTTAGACAGAATAATTGAATTTGTATTAAAAACTATTAATGTGATATATGTATAGCGTTCCCATATTTGACTCTTTAACTCATCCATGCTTTGATTCTAATTGGATTCTGCCAAGGTACAAAGGTATTGCATCTATTGATAGTCTTATAACTCAAATGCAAAACAATAATGTAAAATGGGCATTTGCAGTTGGAATGTTAGGAATAGGGGAGTATGATGTCAATAAGTATGTTGATTTTGTTTACAACAAATCAAGTAATAATGTGCAGTTGTTTCCTATAGCATATTTTCATCCTTCTAATAAGACTATGAAAGAAGTTAAAGACGAAATTAGGATGATGAAAAATAAAGGTTATGTTGGAATTAAATTACATCCTAGAATTTCAAATTTTTCTTATTCTATTAAAATTGCAAACATTATACAAGAGGCGAGTTTTCAACAAATGAAAGTTCTTTTGTGCACATATCCATACGCTAATAATATGGCTTTATACAATTCTCCAGAGCTACTAATGGAGATGTTAAATAAAACCAATAATGCAAAGATTTTGTTATTACATTCGGGAGCAGTTAGAGTAATAGAGTATATGGAAATTGCAAGAGCTTTTGAAAATATTTTATTAGATTTGTCATTAACTCTATGTAAATATGAAGGTTCTAGTGTTGATTTAGACTTAGCATATATGTTTGAAAAATTTGACCGTAGAATATGCGTAGGTTCAGATTTTCCCGAATTTTCAATTTCAACATTGCGAAATAGATTTGAATTTTTTTCAAAAAACTTGCCATTTGATAAAATAGAGAATATTGCTTTTAAAAATATTTTTAAAAACTATTTAACTGAATAATATATAAGGTAAGGAGAATATTACAATTTTATTAAACATGATTCCATTCAATAAACCATATTTAGCAGGTAAAGAGACTTATTGCTTTTTTAATCAATTTTTGTAACTTTACAATTTTATAATATCACACTTAATGGACGAGTTTCGTATAAGGAGTTTAATTAGTAAAGGTGAGGGTTTAAATGTTGAGTTTAAATCAAACTTTAATAATGAATTAATAGAAACTCTTGTTGCTTTTGCAAATACAAAAGGGGGCAATGTTCTAGTAGGTGTAAGTCCTCAATCTAAACTTGTTGGAGTAAGTATTAACAGCGAATCTGTTCAAAAGTGGATAAATGAAATTAAAAGTAAAACTTCACCTCAAATTATTCCCGATCTTGAAGAGGTTAAACTGGGGAATAAAGTGCTTGTAATTTTTTCAATACAAGAACATCCCATTAAGCCCATATCAACCAAAGGAAAATATTATAAAAGAATAGCCAATTCAAACCACTTAATGAGTACAGATGAGGTAGTGAATTTGCATCTGCGTTCATTTAATTCTAGTTGGGATTATCACATAGGAAATCACTTTGACTTGTCGCATATATCAACCGAAAAAATTCAAAATGCAATTGATTTAATAAATGAGAATGAAGTAAAAATTTTTGATGACCCTATTAGTTTTTTAATGAAAAACGATTTAATAAGGGATAATCAACTAACTAATGCTGCTTTTTTATTATTTGCTAAAAATGATACAGTTTTTACAACAATTGAACTGGGTCGATTTCAAACAGAAACAATTATTAAAGATAGTGCAAGACAAAAATCAGATATAATTTCACAAGTGAATTTTGTTATCGACTTTGTGAAGAAACATATTAATAAAGAAATTGTAATTACAGAAAATGCTAGGAGTATTGAAAAGTGGCAATATCCCTTAGAAGCAATACGCGAACTTGTTATAAATATGATTGTTCATCGTGATTATCAAGCTAGTGCCGACTCTGTTGTTAAGATTTTCGATGATAGAATTGAGTTTTTCAACCCAGGATGTCTTCCTCAAAACATTTCAATTGATGATTTAATTTCAAATAACTATATTTCGTCCCCACGAAATAAGTTAATAGCCGATTTCTTTAAAAGTTTAAGATTAATTGAAAAATATGGTTCGGGTATTCGTAGAGTAATTGAATTATGCAAAAATGCAAAACTACCTCAACCTTCTTTTAAAGAGGTATCAGGAGGGTTTAGGGTAATATTATACTCCGATATTATTGACGACATGGAACATGAAGTCTTAGATAAGGTCACCGATAAGGTCACCGATAAGGTCACCGATAAGGTCACCGATAAGGTCACCGATAAGGTCACCGATAAGGTCACCGATAAGGTCACCGATAAGGTCACCGATAAGG
>CAZKDV010000067.1:0-12930 GCA_964551645.1 uncultured Bacteroidales bacterium
GTCTTTTCCCTTAACAATTTCATAATTTCCTGAATTATCAACTATCGGTCTGCCTAAGCTGTCTCTTGCATAAATTGGTGGTGTTGGCACAAGTAATTTATTTACCTCAACAAGAAATGTTAAAGCATTATACTCGTCAAAGTTAAATGTAAAAGCCGGTCCTAACTTTAAGTTAATAGGAATAAAGTCTTTATCTAAATTCTCCGTATATGATATTTTTGTGCCGATATTTGAAATATTAACCCCAAAAGCAAATTTCCCAGGAGTTTTATCAAGTCTCATATCTGTTTCGTAATACATGGCTACATCAGTAGCTATTGACTGACCAGCATTTGATTGAGCTCCATTAACAAAAATACCTCCTGTTAAATTAGAGTTTATATATCTTAGTGAAACAGCTGCTCCAATTTTCTCAGAAAATTTTCTTGCATAAGTTAAATCAACAGCAAACTCATTTGGTTTATATTGGTCAAATACTTCACCAAACATATTTGTAAAAATAATTTCTCCAAGTGAAAAATATCGCAAAGAAGCACCAATAGCTTGATCTTCACCAAGTTTACGATATCCTGACAAATATGCAAGACTAATATCATTTACAAGCCCTCTTAACCATGGACTATATGACATTGCTACTCCAAAATCGCTATCAATAAAAGCCAATTTAGCAGGATTGTAGTGAATTGAGTTAGCATCAGGGGAACTCGCTACACCAACATCGCCCATAGCACCGCCTCGTGCGTCAGGAGAAATAAGTAAAAAAGGTACAGATGTTGTAACAGCATTTAGCTTGTCTTGTCCCAAAATTTCATTATAATTAGGCTGTGCAAAAGATACCTTAAGTGCAAGTGTAAAAACTAAACAAAAGGCAACAAAAAATCGATTATTTCTAAAAATGTTCATAATTGTTTTTGAAATTTGTGTGCAAAATTAACGAATTAATATTAAAAAAATTATTAGTCTTTATTTTTATTTAATTAAAACTAACTTACTTGTCTTTTGTGCTTCAATACCTTCACATGTTGTTAAGCGAAGCGTATATATGTATGTTCCTGATTTTAAAGACTCTCCCGAACTTGTTCTTCCATCCCATTTTATTGGTTCAACTTTATACCCCAAAGAAATATTATCTGATTTTACTTGAGCAATATGCTCTCCAAATAAATTATAAATGTCAATTGTAATTTTTAAAGGTGTACATGACTGATTATGCTCAAACACAAACTCAGTATAATCAAAAAATGGATTTGGATAATTAAACATCTTTTGAATAATTGCATTATGAGACTTTGAAACAATAAACTTTAAATAAGCATCAGTTGAATTATTGTTAATATTCCATGCTTTGAAATATAAAGTATGTTCTCCCTCGGACAATGTTTTAAAAGGAAAAATAACAACTCCACTATTATACGAGTTCAAATCGGATTTATAGTACTGATTCAATACATAAACATTATTATAATCATCATTTAAAACAGCAACAATATCATGTCCAATTCCTATTCCTGTTGTATTAATTCCCATTTTATCAGAAAGTTCTGCAATTAAAACAGGATTTTCATCTGTAATACCTCCATTCACAAAACTTGCATCATTCATAAAAAGCGAAACCGAAGGTCTCTCATTATCTTGTACTTGCTTATCGCTTGAACCACCAATCACAAATGAATTATAGTAGCCTGTAGCATCAGCATTTCCATTTTCAGCATAATAACTAATTTTGCCCTTTCCATAAGCATAATTAATATCCTTGGGAACATAAAAAGAGAATAAAAATTCGCCATCTTTAACTTCTACATTTCCTTTGTATAGGGTATTTTTTTGAATATAAAAAGGAGCCGGAGTATTTACGGAAGGGCTATATGCTAAAGTCATATTTTTTGAAGGTTTATCAAAAACAATTGGACTTATAGTTCCATTAAAATCATTGGCTTTATTCCCTAATTCATCAATAATTTGCCCTTTCACAGTAACAAAACTTAAAGCTGAAATTGTATCCATTAAACTACCGGCAGGAGTTTCATTGATTTCTGTTGTAATAACGCTATATTGAGGATAAGCAAGCCTCATTGCAGGATCGCCAAGCAAAATAAAATTTCTAATATACAATGAGGAATTATTATCTGTTTTTGAAAATGCAAACACTTCTCCAAGTGTTGGATAAGCACCTTTATTTTTCTCGAAAATAATATTATACACACTTCTGTTAAGACTTTCATTATAGTTTGAAAATGCAAGTCGTGTAGTTGAAAATAAGCCTACACCACCTCCCTTAGAATTTAACAACACTAATTCTCCAGCTGCTATTCTTTCCGGGTCATCAAAACGACTAAACTCGCATGTGGCAGTAATAAAAAGAGGCATGTTGTAATAATTATCCCATGCTTGAATATCTGACAATTCAAGTATTCTTTCATGCGCCCAACCAACTTCGCCTCCATGTCCGGTATAGTTCACTATTAAACTGCCATTTGCAAGTCGTTTATTGATTGCATCATTTACAGTTGGTGCACGCTCTCCGCCCGAAGTACTTATCTGTGGATAAGCATCTAAGTATATTTTGTCAATATTGATATGTTCGTATGTATTTGCAATATAATTAGACAAACCTTCAGCTTGATTAAAGTGAAGATTGTTATCTCCGTCATCAGCAATAAATGTTACAACATTTCTCCAATCAGATAAACTAGGAACATTATTAATCATTTCGCAAGTATTTTGAAATCCTGATAAATTCACTTTTTCATGATACCTGATAATTTTGGCAACCATATTTTTTGCTTCTTCTTTAGTAGAAGCGGGCAACCTGCCAATTCCAATATCTAAATGCCCTTTACAATCATATCCTTCTCCATCATCAAGCAAACCGAAGAAATCATCTGAAGCATAAGATTTTGTCGGACTAAGCGACTCAATACTCTGGAATGTGGGAACAAAATTGGTATTATTTTGAATTCTGCTTTTATAATCATAAGATGCCCTTCCCACTATCAAAACATACTTAGGCAATGAAGAATTATCACTTGCTCTGTCATAAAACATTTTTATAAAATCTCTTATCGCTGCAATATCTTGTGAACCAGATGAAAACTCATTATAAATTTGCTGAGGATTAACAACAAAATATGATAAACCATCATTTTGCTTATGAAACTCTCCTAATTTTTCTGCCTCATCAAAAAACATTGGATGAGAAATAATTATATAATCCACCTGCGGCAATCCATGTAAATTTTGATTTGCTATTTTGCCCTCCAATTTAATTGACTGATATGAACTTCCGTTTGTGGCAAAAAATTCCTTAGAAGTATTTGCTTCGACATTAAAACTATATGTATTGCCGGCATGAGAACCTTTAACAAATTTCGGTTCTAAAGGATTAGTAATATCCCATACATTTAGCTGACTTGAAGATTGGATATTATATTTTATTAAATCACCATCATTTGCATCAATAGAGGGATTTTGAAAATGTATATGGTTTGCGGTCATCACAAGTTTTCTCCATGCAGAAATTGAAATATTATTCAACCATGCTTTTGCGTCTGAATATGAAAACTTATTATAAGTAATAAAAACGCTTAAGGGGTTACTTGCATTTGTAACACACAATGTTCCACTTGCTTCTTTTGCAAAATCTGCTGTATATGATGATGTTCCCTGAAAAGATAGTGTAGTATTAGCTGTTCCTGCTTGTATATTTGCCGTTGTTTGACCCGATGCCCTTGCCAACATATTTACAGATACTTTTACGCATGAATCTGGAATTGCATTTGGAAATGAAAAATCAAACTGATGCAATAACTGCATATCAAACACATCTCCATACCATTCCTTACCACTTTTCACTACATTATATGTTTGATTTTCATAGTGAGCCCTATCTAAAAATATATCTGTTTGAAGGCTAACTGGCTCAGACATATAATTAATAGTTTCAATTCTTTTTCCTTTGCCTTTATCAATATTTAAAAAATAATATGATTTATCTTCGTATATATTCAGCTCTCGACTATATGTTTGCATTGATGCGTTATATATCCATTTGTGTGGGCCGGGAGCATAAAATAAAATATAATCATTCTTCCCAAATTTTCCACTCTCCTGCCCATGAACATAAATTGCATTTTCAAATAAATCATCAATGCGAGCTTCATCATTTTTTTCAGGTAACATTTGTCCCCCATTTCCATATAATCTGATGTTTGCAGGATTTATTTTGTCTGGATTAAAGCCCATTTCAACTAAGTCATCATATCTAATTCTATAAACACCTGGCGTTGATATTGACAATTTATAAAACACTCCGTTTTCTAAGACAGAAGAATGTACTTTTGAATTTTTAGACTTTTGCGTAAACTCAATATCTTGCCATTCTGATGATATTCGTACACTTGCTGTTAATAATTTTTCAACAATACCTGTTTGCGGATTTTTTCTAAATGGCAATATTATTAAAGAAACATAAGATTCTTTTTTTATTGTTTTTCTTTTAATCTCCAAATGAGCTTCATCTTGCAAAATGACACCTGATGCTTCAAAAATAGCTAACTCCTCTTCACTCAAAGGCATATATTCGGCATATATTAATTGTGGTGATACAACAAAATCATCTGAAACTACCCCTATGTCATAAATAAAGTAAGGCACGGAATAATTATCTAAATATTCGGCTTGTTTGAAATAAATTGATTTAACTAATTGATTTTCATTTTCATATACCACTTTAGGGCTTTCCCACTCAAATTCAATTTTAAGTTCTTGGCTAATTCCTTCGTATCGTATTAGAAAAAATATGGCAAATATGTATAGCTTAAATTTATTCATAAGTTATGATTTAGCAAAAAACAAACGAAATAGAAATTTAAATATTATATAAGATTTTTCCAATGTAAAATATTACAATATATTTAAAGAATTTATATTTCAAAAATTGTAACAAAACTAAAAAAAAATAGTATAAGAAAGTTGACTTAGACTTTAAATTACTCAAATAGTTTAAATTTTTTAACAAAAAAGCAAAACATTAATGAAATTTATTTACTTTTGTACCAAATAATGAATAATATGCTAAGAAAGTTTTTTCTGATTTTTCTAATTTTGTTTACTATTACAGAGTTTAGTTACGCTCAGGACCCGCACTTTTCTCAGTTTTATGCAAACTCTTTATATTTAAATCCCGCTCTTGCTGGTTCGGTCGTTTGTCCGAGATTAAATTTAAACTATAGAAATCAATGGCCTGCAATTTCAGGAACTTTTATAACTTATAGTGCTTCCTACGATCAGCATATTGATGTTTTAAATGGAGGTATTGGCGTTTTAGTTTATTCAGACAGGCAAGGTGCTGGAACATTAAATACAACTAATTTTAGTGGCATATACTCATATCGTCTTGAAGTATCCAGAAATTTCTCTTTAAAAGCTGGGCTACAAGCAACATATTTCCAAAGAAGTTTAAATTGGGAAAAATTAACTTTTCCTGACCAATTAGACCCTAAATATGGCTTTGTATATAATTCAAACGAACCAATTCCAGATCACCTCAGTAAAAGTTTCGTTGACTTTGCTGCGGGCATGGTTGGCTATAGTGAACGCTTTTATATTGGATTTTCAGCCCACCATTTAACAAGACCAGATGAGGGTTTTAATTCATATACTCGTATGCCTATTCGTTTTACTGGACACTTAGGAACAGTTATCGGACTTGAAGGAATTAGAGGGAAGAAAAAAGGTTCAGAAGAAACTACAATATCTCCTAACATATTGTACATGAGACAACAAGACTTTGAACAATTAAATTATGGTTTATATTTAACAAAATATCCATTTGTTGGTGGATTGTGGTTTAGACATAATTTTAATAATCCTGACGCATTAATTATGCTTATCGGAATACAACAAACCGCATTCAAAGTTGGTTATAGTTATGATTTAACTGTATCAACGCTTACAAATGCTTCTGGTGGTTCACATGAACTTTCATTAACTTTCCAATTTGAATGTTTAGAAAAACGACCTAAAGCAAAACCAATCAATTGTCCTACTTTTTAGCATACAATAGAAATATAAATAATTAGTTATAACATGAAATCAGTATATAATATGAAAACATTCAGTATAACAAAAAAAGTACTAGGACTAACGATGTTAGTTCTATTGTTGACCTCATGTGGTAAAGAAAGGTCAGGTACTACTGCATGGTATTACAATGACCCAAAATGGGGTGGTTTTCAAGTTGTACCATACGGACAGCAAGAAACTGGACCTGGACTTGTTTTAATTGAAGGTGGTACATTTGTTATGGGAAGAGTGGAGCAAGATCTGCTTTACGATTGGAATAATATTCCAAGAAGAGTAACTGTTTCTTCTTTCTATATTGATCAAGCAGAAGTTGCTAATGTTGATTATAGAGAATATTTATACTGGTTAAATCGGGTATTCGGACTTGACTATCGTGAAGTTGTTGTTAAAGCTCTGCCTGATACACTAGTATGGAGAAGTCGTTTAGGATACAACGAACCCTTTGTTGAGTATTATTTTAGACATCCTTCATACAATTATTATCCTGTTGTCGGTGTTAGTTGGGAACAAGCAAACCAATATTGCTCATGGAGGTCAGATAGAGTTAACGAATATATCTTAGTTCGTGAAGGTATCTTGAGAGTTGACCCTAATCAACAAAATGAAGAAAACTTTAATACCGAAGCATACTTAGCGGGACAATATGAAGGATTAGTGAAAAATGATTTATATGATCTTGACCCAAATGGAGCAGGTACAAGAAAAGTAAGAATGGAAGATGGTATCTTACTGCCTAAGTATAGACTCCCAACCGAAGCAGAATGGGAATTTGCTGCGCTTGGACTTATTGGCAATACTTTGTATGAACGCATAATTGAAAGAAGAATTTATCCATGGAATGGAAGTGTTCTTCGTACAGATCAAAATAAAAACATGGGAGAATTTGTTGCTAACTTCAAACGCAACAGAGGCGATAACATGGGAATTGCAGGAAGTTTAAATGACGGTGCTGATGTTACAGCACCGGTTTTTTCATTTTGGCCTAATGATTACGGATTATTCCACATGGCAGGAAATGTTAGCGAATGGGTGCTTGATATTTATCGCCCACTATCTTACGAAGATGTTGATGATTTTAGACCTTTCAGAGGAAATCAATTTATGACAAAAGAAAGAGATGATGAAGGTCTGATAGCTGAAAAAGACACACTCGGAAGAATAACATGGAGAGAAGTTACTGCTGAAGAATCTGCCAACCGCAGAAATTACAGATATTCTGATAATAGAAATTATCGCGATGGAGATTTTGTTTCAAGTATTTATTTTTATGATGAAACTTATCAAGATGAAGAAAAAAGAAATGAACTAATGTACGAATTTGCAAAATCTTCACTTGTTAATAACCAATCTCGTGTATATAAAGGTGGTTCTTGGAAAGATAGAGCATATTGGATGAGCCCTGCGACAAGAAGATTTCTTGACCAAGAGCTTTCTACAGACTATATCGGATTCCGTTGTGCAATGGATAGAGTGGGCAGTCCTTTTGGAATGTAATTTATTTGAGAGAAATAATCCTATATTAAAAAGTCGGTTTATAGCCGACTTTTTTTGTAATTTCACATCTGAAAAATTACTCACATGATTGAATTTATTTACGATATTTACATCCAATCTAAAGGAATTTCTATTGACTCAAGAACAATAGAAAAGCAAATGTTATTTTTTGCTCTAAAAGGAAATAATGTTGATGGCAATTTATTTGCAGATAATGCTGTAAAAAAAGGCGGTATCGCAATTATTGGCGACCCTCAATATAAAAAAAACGACAACTATATTCTCGTTAATGATGTTTTTGAAACTCTCACAGAATTAGCCCGTTTTCACAGAAAAAAACTCAAAGCAAATGTACTTGCCATTACCGGGACAAATGGAAAAACCACAACTAAAGAATTAGTTTATAATGTACTTTCTACACATTACAAAGTTCATGCAACCAAAGGAAACTTAAATAATCACATTGGAGTTCCAATTACTATATTGCAAACACCTATTAATACAGAATGGCTTATAGTGGAAATGGGAGCTAATCATAAAGGTGAAATTGAGTATTTATGCAATATTGCTCAACCTAACTATGCAATTATTACAAATATCGGAATAGCACATCTTGAAGGATTTGGCAATCCAGAAAATATTTTTCTGACAAAAACTGAACTTTATGATTATATTAAAGTTTATGGTAAACAAATCTTTGTGAACGCAGACGATCAAAAATTATTTGATGTAGCAAAAAATTACAAGCATTACACATATAGCGTGCAAAATGGAAATGTTGTCGGCAAAATAATTGATAATGAAAATCCCATACAGATTCAATGGCAACACAATAATAATATTTTTCTCACAAAATCACACTTGTTTGGATCATACAACTTATACAATATTCTTGCTGCTATTGCTATTGGGACATACGCCGGTGTTCCTTATGACAAAATCAACTCCGCTATTGAAGCATATATCCCAAAAAATAACAGAAGTCAAACTATAAAAACAAACAAAAATAACACAATAATCCTTGATGCATACAATGCCAATCCATCGAGCATGAAATTAGCCATTAATGATTTTTTGCAGCTTAAAGATGCTAATAAACTGCTTATACTTGGCTCGATGCTTGAATTAGGAAAATACTCAGAAGAAAAACATATTGAAATTATTAAACTTTTAACTGAACAAGGTGTTAAACATTGCATTTTTGTAGGAACTGAATTTTACAAACTCAAATCTAAATACAATCATAGCGGATATACTTTTTATCAGAATATCGTTGAAACCATAGAACATATCGAAAAAAACATAATTAAAAACACAACAATACTAATTAAAGGCTCTAGAGGTATAGCTCTTGAAAAAACAATAACATACTTGTAAATATCATGGAAACTCAAACTACTTACGCTATTGGTGTTATGTCAGGGACATCGCTTGATGGGCTTGATATTGCCTATTGTAAATTTGATGAGCTTCAAAATAAGTTAAGCTATAAAGTCATAAATGCAAAAACCATTAAATACTTGAATATAGAAAGGCAAAAACTTTCAAATGCTCACTTATTAAATGCAACAGACTTTATTAAACTACATGCCGAATATGGAACTTATATTGGAGAACAAGTTTTGTCTTTTATCAAAAAATATAATTGCAAGCCCAGTTTCATTGCCTCACATGGACATACAATTTTTCATAATCCTCAAGAAAAAATCACTTTTCAATTAGGCAGCGGTGCTCACATATATGCAGTGGCAGAAATTCCGGTAATAAATGATTTTCGCAATACAGATGTAGCCTTAGGAGGACAAGGCGCTCCTTTAGTTCCACTCGGTGACAAACTTTTATTTAATGAATATGAAGCAGCTCTTAATCTTGGAGGTTTTTCAAATATTACATTATTAAAAAACGAGATGTTTATAGCCTCAGATATTTGTCCGATAAACATATTGCTAAATAAGTATGCAAGCAAATATGGGTTTGCTTTTGACAAAGAAGGAGCAATAGGAAGAGTGGGAAAAATAAATATTGAATTATTAAGTAAATTTGCAGAAATTGAAGCATTTAGCAAGTTTCCTCGACATTCGCTTAGTCGAGAATGGATTGAAATGCAATATATTCCACTTATAGATAGTGCCAAATGCACTATTCCTAATATTATGCGTACATTATATGAACATATTTGCATTGAAATTGCTAAAATACTTGAAATGTATCATATTAGCAATGTGATAGTTACAGGCGGAGGAGCATACAATAATTTTTTAATTGAGCTACTAAAAGAAAAAACATCAACTAAAATTATTATTCCAGAAAACTCAATAATTGAGTATAAAGAAGCTTTAATTTTTGCACTATTAGGAAGTTTAAGACTTCAAAATAAAATCAATGTAATGTCCGAAATTACTGGAGCATCAAAAAACACATCATCAGGAGTAATATGGGGATAAGAAAACTCATCTCAAATAAATATATTTATCTTATTCCAATTACTTTATGGTGTATTACATTAATATACCGGGTTCCTTTTGTTAAAGACGAAGTCCCTACATACAATGCTGGACATATATTTATGCTTACAACCCTTGAAATATGGCAAGATGAACACCCTGCTATTTCAAATTATGCCATGAAGCAAACTTATTCAAATGAAGGTGATAAACATATAACTTACTATAAAAGGTATATGGATGAAAGTGGAAACAACTACTATGTCTCACATCTTACCCTTGCACTAAATCTGGCAAACACACTTATTAAACTAAAAGTTATCCCACTTTCAAATGCCGGACTACAATGGATTACTCTATTTTTACACATTTTAAGTTTAATAGTTTTAACAAACTTTATTTTGCTTTTGACAGAAAAACATGAAAGCAGGTTTTTAATTCTCTTAACCACTTTAAGTATTTATACTTTTCATCATGCTATTATCAATTTGCATACATTACATTATTTTGCCGAATCATTAGGACAGTTTATGTTTGTTGTTATGCTAAGACAAACTTATATCTACTTTTTCAAAAAAGAATATACTAAACCAGTAGATGTTTTCTTGCTTGGATTATGGTCTTTTCTTTTTGTTTCAGCCGAATGGTTGGGTATATGTTTTATTTTAGCTACAATTCTGTATTTTGGTTTGAAATTTAAACAAATAAAAAAAATCAGAGATGGGATAGTGTCAATGATTATTGGTGGATTTTTAGCAATGTTTGTTTTTATTTATCAACATGCTTCTCTTAACAACATCAGCTCCTTTGTTGATGCTTTAAAAATTCGCTTTATTGAGCGAAGCGGTTTTTTTGGAGAACAATATACCGACATGGGATACTCATATAGCAATCTATCATCATTTGAGTTATTATTAGATAAATTTTGGATGCTATTATCTGGTATCGGAATAATAGGTTTATTTGCCGCTCTTATTTATTTATTTGTTTTCAAAAAAATAAGAACTTACAAGCAATCACACACTCAAGCTATTATAGTCATTTCTGCACTTAGCTGCGTCATTTACTTAGTCATGCTATTTAGTGCAACTATAACTCATTATATATATATTACAAAATGGGTACTTCCTCTATCAATATTTACAGGATATGTTATTTGGCTATTTTATACACACTTAAAACTAAATATAAAAAAGAAATTTTTAAGTTTTTTCCTACTTATTATAATAGCTTCTATTTGGTCTGCAGATATTTTCATTGCAAAAGCAAAAAAAGATTTAATTTACACTCCTGAATTAAAGGAATTTGCAAAAGAGTTGAAAAAACACATAGCAAAAGATGAATCTTTATGTATGATTGAACTTAAAGATTATCCATATTCATCAGTTATATACATATCATACTGCCTAAAACGCAATATTGCTTATGTTTCCTCTATTGAAGAAGCTAAATTATTATTTGATAAAACAAACAAACAAAATGGAGTTGTTGTCCAAACTTATTTTGATGAAAATAAAAAAAATATTAAAATTTTAAGAATAGAAAATCCTAATCACCTAAATTTATTTTACTAAAGTTGTATATTTGTTGCGTAAATTAATCATATAGTCCATAGCAATTAGTTAAAATTACTCAAATTTGATGAATATCCGAATGATTTCGTGGAATTGAACAATTTTTTTATTTATGTTTAAAATGCACAATGGGTTAATAATATATATTTGTTGGAATTATGCGATATATCTCAACAATAATGTAGTTTTAGAAAAATATCATTGAATTTATCTATGTTTTTTAGACATTTAGATGTCGGTTATTAACAATATTCTCATTTTATTAACTAAAACTGCGTAAAACTTGCATTGGTATTGATTTTATCATTAACTTTGGTTCGTATTATTAACTTAAATATAATAATTATGAACAAAACAGAATTAATCGATCAAATTGCAGCTGAATCAAAATTAACAAAAACAGACGCAAGAAAAGCATTAGACGCTTTCATTAGTGTAACTGGCAAAGCTCTAAAAAAAGGCGAACGCATTACTCTAGTTGGCTATGGTACTTTTTCAGTAATTAAAAGAAACGCTCGTAAAGGTCGCGACCCAAGAACTGGTAAAGAAATTAAAATTGCAGCAAAAAAAGTTGTAAAATTCAAACCAGGTGCTAATTTAGCTACTATAGTGAAGTAAGCATTTATTCATTATTTAAAAAGGCTGCCCAATTATTTTAGACAGCCTTTTTTGTTTATACATAATTCAAAAATGCTAAAAACTACTTCAATTCTATTAAAACAGTATTCTTTGGTACTCGTTGCCCTTGGGTTACATGTATTTTATTTACAGTCCCATCTTCGTGTGCAAAAATTTTATTATACATTTTCATAGCTTCTAATTCAAGCAAAATATCCCCTTTTTTAACCTTTTGGTTTGGTTTAACATAAAATTTATGAACTAAACCCGGAATTTTTGCTATAACAAGTTTAGGATTATACGGAGTCCATTGTTTTCTCTCATTATATTTTTTCGTAGGCAATGTTCTATACTTTGCAGTGTGAACTACAAAAGTGATATAATCCTGTTGTTTATTATCTTGTGTTTCTTTAGTCATAATTCAGGTTTTAAAATGGTGGGATTCCGTGTTTTTTATTAGGTATTCTCACATCTTTGCTTTGAGAAATTTCTAAAGCATGAATGATAAATTTTCTAGTTTCACTCGGTTCGATAACGGCATCAATATGTCCGTATGCTGCAGCTACGAAAGGATTTGCAAACTTTTTCTTATACTCAGCAACTTTTTTCTTCCTCATTTCATCAGGATTATCTGCACCCATTATTTCACTTCTAAAAATGATGTTAGCAGCACCTTCAGGTCCCATAACAGCAATTTCTGCTGTTGGCCATGCAAA
>CAZKDV010000068.1:0-1909 GCA_964551645.1 uncultured Bacteroidales bacterium
AACATTTCAAAGATACAAAATGAAACCAATTCACAACACAACTTTAGGTTTAATAACAGAAGGCTTTGTTGTTTTCAACATTTCAAAGATACAAAATGAAACCAATTCACAACAAAAAACTAACAGAACGCAAATTAGACAAGGTTGTTTTCAACATTTCAAAGATACAAAATGAAACCAATTCACAACTCCACTTTATTATGCGAATGGAATTTTAACGTTGTTTTCAACATTTCAAAGATACAAAATGAAACCAATTCACAACTGCATGACTTGCAAAACTTGTAAGGAATATGTTGTTTTCAACATTTCAAAGATACAAAATGAAACCAATTCACAACTCTGCGGATTTAGTCCCGCCATTAATTGCTGTTGTTTTCAACATTTCAAAGATACAAAATGAAACCAATTCACAACCTGCGTGCATCGGTTCGCCTGGCTCTAATGGTTGTTTTCAACATTTCAAAGATACAAAATGAAACCAATTCACAACATCAATGGATAAGCGGTGACGGAAATTACAGTTGTTTTCAACATTTCAAAGATACAAAATGAAACCAATTCACAACAACAAAAGATTTACAATCTCTTCTTTCGAGTTGTTTTCAACATTTCAAAGATACAAAATGAAACCAATTCACAACCATCCACTCCATGCGAGCCAACGAAAGAGCCGTTGTTTTCAACATTTCAAAGATACAAAATGAAACCAATTCACAACTTATTGCATTGTTTATAATTAAAAACTTAAAGTTGTTTTCAACATTTCAAAGATACAAGGTTTTATTAATTTGCAAGCAGTGTAAAAAAAATGTGCGGTGTCTTCGATAAGGCGCAGCCTCTGCGAGGGAGAGGAAAAGACGACTTATGTCTGTATTGACAATTAGTTTGAGTTTGGTAAATAAAATTAGTTGTTTTTGTATTGAAAGTGGAAAAAAAATCAACTATATGTGCAAAATTTACTATTTTTGTAAAGAGTTTTACATAATATAAACATGAATAACTTGAACTTGTTATCTAATATTCCCATTAGTAGTGCTGTTTTAAAGTCATATTTGGATAATTTGAAATATCCAAAAAATAAAATATCTGACATGGAAAAAAACGGCGAGCTGATTCGACTAAAAAGAGACTTGTATGTTTATAGCAAGTCTGATATTTCAAAAGAACTTATTGCTAATCATTTGTATGGCATATCGTATGTTTCGCTCGAAACAGCTTTAGCATATTTCGGAATGATACCTGAAAGAGTTTATGCCATTCGCTCAATAACAACTAGGCGTTCTAAAACTTTTGTGAATCCACTTGGTAATTTTGAATTTAAAACTGTATCGGTAGATTATTTTCGCATTGGGCTTCAACAGGAAATTGTTGAAGATAAGTTTGCATTTTTGATTGCCTCGCCGACAAAAGCTATTTGCGATATGATTATTACAACATCTAATCTACGCTTGCAGTCTGTTAAAGCAATGTATAGCTATTTGATAGAAAATTTACGAATTGATTATGAAGTTCTAAAAAAAATTGACAAAGACATAGTTAGACAATGTATTGATGTTAGTAAAAAGAAAACAGAACTTAAATGCTTGTTAAAAATCATACTTTAAAAATTTAAAAACATAATAAATTATGCTTAATTCTATTTTTAACACCATGCTATCTCGCTATCAAGTTGCTACAAAAGACGATTTGAATAATGCAACATACGAAGTGATGCAACAAATTGTACTTGCAGGCTTACATCGTAGCGGTTTTTTTGAAAAAGCGGCATTTTATGGTGGCACTTGTCTGCGAATTTTCTATGGTTTACAGCGTTTTTCTGAAGATATGGATTTTTCGCTTTTACAAGCAGATGATAGCTTTGCGCTAGAAAATTACTTTGATGCTATAATTGAAGAGTTTGAAGCAC
>CAZKDV010000068.1:1919-12848 GCA_964551645.1 uncultured Bacteroidales bacterium
TCGGTAAAGAAGTTATTATTAAGAAAAAGACTAAAGCAACACAGATGAATATAGAGTCAGCTTTTTTGAAAGAGAATACAAAAATTTATGACTTGCAATTTACTACCGAAAAGCAAATAAAGATAAAAATTGAAGTAGATACACAGCCACCGTCTGGCTTTTTGACAGAATATAAATTGCTTCTGTTGCCATTTTCCTTTATGACGCGTTGCTACTCATTGTCTGATTTGTATGCAGGAAAAATGCACGCTTTTCTTTTTCGAAATTGGAAAAATCGTGTAAAGGGACGCGATTGGTATGATTTTGAATTTTATGTACGAAATAATATCCCTTTAAATTTGGCTCACTTGAAGAAAAGAATAGAGCAAATCAATAAACTGTTTCAAGATGAGTTTTCTCCTGATGTTTTTAAAAAAATGATGAAAGAGCGGATTGAAAAAACAAGTATTGAAATGGTAAAAAATGATGTTAGCCCTTTTATGAAAAATCCACAAGAAATGGATATTTGGAGTACAGAATATTTTTTACAATTAGTAGATTTAATACAATTTGAAAAATAAGTTTATATAAGCAAATAAACTTTAGCTCAATCACCATTAGAGAGGATAGCTGCGGTGACTTAGACAAGGCTTACCCACCGCTTTTTTTACAGTAATTGAGCATGTCGAAATCACCGTTTTATTTTTATCCGTATTTTCGACAAGCCTCATCATCTGCGAGGGAGTTACTATGCAAGCTAAGTTCAAGTTGTAAATGCAACTTGAACGAGTGAAATTTTGTATTTTTGCATAATGAAAAAAATATGTAAATGAAACCCCAAAAGAAGAAATTGAAAAAGCAGAAAGAAGGCTTAGGGAATATCTCTCAAGATAACTATGAAGCTGAATTTAATGAGTTTATTATGCGTTGCATAAGTCATTGAGCTGCTGCTGAAAGTTATATAAATGCTGCAATTAGTGAAGGATTAAGCAGACATCAAGCTATTGCAGAATTACATTCTATGGGTATATATCTAAGCAACTTAAAAGCTTAATATAAATAGTATTAATAAATCATATTCTTAATTCTCTCTCAATACATATTCGTCATATTCAAGCTCAAACCTTAGTTTGTGTTTTGATTCTTCGATAGCTAATAGCTGAAAAATCTTTTTCAAATTGCTGTCTGCAACTTTTTCGCTTAGTGCTGTATATAATTTAAACGATGCTTTTTCTCTATTCATTGCCAATCGCAAGGCTTGTTCGTATGTTAGCGTATTGTTGCTTTTTTCGGCAACAATATAATCGGCAATTTTTAAATCCTTAAGTTTATCTTCTTGAAGTGTCATTATTCCATCGGTCTTAATTTGCATTAGTCGTGCTTTATGGCTAATTTCTTCTTTTATGAACTCTTCAAACACCAACTTCATATCTTCTGTTCTTGCATTTTCAGTCAATTCTGTATAAAAATCAATAGCTTTTTGTTCTTGCTCAATAGCAAAATTCAAAATTTCGTTTACACTTTCAAATTTTTTCATACTTACTTTTTATCGGTTTAGTAGTTGCTTCATTTCTTCTTCAAGCATTCTGCTAACAGCATCGCAACCATATTTGTATTTTCTGTTTTCGCCTTGTTTGTCTGTTGAAACAAATGATAATTTTCTTTTTTCGAGAGGCAATAGGCTAAATATTTCTTCCATCACTTCTTCAATATTTTCATAAGTTTTGAGTTCAAACAATTGCATAATTCCGTTCAAAATTTCCAAATTTGACATTTCAATAGGGGAGTCAATTTCTTTTTGAAATTCTTGAATAACTTGCTGTGTGTTTGTAAACGAACCTCCTGTCTCGAAGTGAAAAGAGGCAGGAAGTACAAGTTCGGCTGCAAGGGCAGTTGGAGTTAAATAATAATCTTGAACGCAAACAAATTCTGCAAGTTGGAATGTGTTTTCATCAATTGCACAAGCAATGGGATCTTCTCCAAAAATGAATATATTTTTAATTTCTTTATTGTTGATTTTTTCTTCTAAACAATAATTTGCAGAAAGATTATTACTTTGCCATGTTTTGTTTAATTTCTCAATAAAATCAGGATTATTCATTTTTTGTCTTCCGACACTTTGTTGTTCACATACGCCCATATCAAATAAGCCTTGTGCATTGTTTTTTTCTAAAAGCATGGTTATCCCAGCAGCTTTTTTGCCTAACTTTCCAGTAATCATAGCCAGATTATATATTTCGGCAGCTGTATTTGCATCAATATGCACTTCGGAAAAAATCAAAACTGATTCGTGAATCGAATTGTATTTATTTGCAAATTCCTCAATCACTTCTTTTTCAACACCTGTTTCTTTAATCAAACTTTCGTAATTAGTTTTCAATAAATCACTTTTATATTTTTCAAATTCCGACACATTAGCATCAATAAATAATTGATTTTGTTGCCCTGTAGCTAAGAGATAGTGATTTACGGCTTTAATGAAGTAATAATAAGATGAGATTCGAATTATTGAATTCATTTTATAGTCAGCATCAGTTGATTGTTCAGTGCTTACTAATTGCACTTCGATATCTTTTAGAAACTGTGTGTTGTGAACCATAAAGCCAACTACTGCATTTTCTTTATGTATTTCGGAGCCAAATAATATTATTTGTTTAGCATTTTGTATTTCATCAAACGGAACATTTTTATATGCTAAATTATACTTTTCCCATTCTCGCTCAAAATACTGTAAACTTGAAATATTATTGGTTTTTACGCCTGCGCGAGCCATTTTTTGAATAAGGTACTGTTCGGCATTAGTTAATCTTGCTCCAACAAAGAATACATTTTGGTCGGCTTGAACCGATTTAATTTTATTTTTGATAATTCCAAAAGCTTCAGTCCACGAAATAGGAGAGAAGTCTCCGTTTTTTTTCAGCAAGGGTTGTGTAATTCGTTTTTCTTTGTTAAAAAATTTATATCCGAATTTTGGAAATCTGCATATATTGCCATCTGTGTTTATTTCTCCGTTTTTGCCAGTAGCTTTAACAAAATGACCATTAATATGGTGCAGAGTGATTTCACAGCCTACAGAGCAAAAGTTGCAAATAGTGTTAAATTGTTCAGTATTTATGGCAACAAGCTTGAAAGGTACATTTTCCATTAAAGCACCAGTTGGGCAAGTTGAGATACATAATCCGCATGATTCGCAAGTTGTTTCGGTAAGAGATTGTTTCATGCTTGGAGCAACAAAAGTATCATATCCGCGGTTTATAAATCCGAGAGCATTTGCCCCAACTACTTCTTTGCAAATTCTGATACATCTGGCACACAAAATACACTTATTGTTATCAATTTCAATATATGGATGCGAAAAATCTACTTCATATTCGTTAAACTCACCTGCATAAGATTTTTGATCAGCACCGTAGTTTGTGGCATGTTTTTTCAAGTCGCAAGTATATAAAGCACCGCAGCCACATTCCATACAGCGAGCAGCTTCCATGCTTGCAACGATTGCGTTTTCATAGCCTAATTCAACTTCATCAAAATTTATCCGTTTAGAAGGTTCTAAAACAGGCATTTCATGACGCAATTGTTTGTTGAATTTATCAATATATTCGGATTGTTTTTGTTCTTTGAAATTGTCTTTTTTACTAATAAATTCCTTTTGAACTCCTTTTACTTCTTCTTCTGACAAATATTGATGACAAGCAACAGAAGCAGTTTTTGCTTGAGCAATTGCCTCAATTATGGTTGCAGGTCCCGAAACGCAATCGCCAGCAGAAAAAACATTTGCAATTCCTGTTTGAAAATTATTGGGATTAACTTCGATATCGCCCCATTTATTGATTTTTAATTTTCCGCTTGTTGCGTTAGAATTAATATCTTGAATGAAGTTTACATCAGTTTTTTGACCTATGGCAGCAAGTAGGTAATCAATTTCCAAATCAAATTCGGAATTTTCGATAGGAATTGGGCGGCGGCGACCAGAAGCATCAGGCTCTCCTAATCCCATTCTAATGCAAGTTACCGACTTTAAAACCCCATTTTCATCTTTATTTATTTTTGTTGGATTTGTAAGCAGTAAATATTCAACGCCTTCCACTTTCGATTCATGTATTTCAATAGGATTTGCGGGCATTTCTGTTTCAGTTCGTCTATATATAACATACACTTTTTGGGCTTTGCAACGAACAGAAGTACGGCAACAGTCCATAGCTGTATTTCCGCCACCAACAATAGCAATAGTTTTATTGCTAAAATCGTATTTTTGTCCAGTCATAGCCATATTTCTCAAAAAGTCAATTCCCGAAAATACATTTTCAGCATCATCACCTTCAACTCCGGCTAATGTTCCTATTTGCGAACCTATTGTAATTATTGTTGCATCGTATTCTTTTTCAATTTTCTTATAACTAATATTTTGTCCTAATTTTTTGTTGCAATAAATATTTACCCCTAGTTCGGTAATTGTAGCCACTTCTTTATCAATAATATCATTCGGAAGTCTGTATTCAGGTATTCCATATTTTAACCATCCACCAGCTTCTGGTGCAGCTTCAAAAATATCACATTGATGTCCTTTTTGTTGAAGGAAGTAAGCAGCAGATAATCCTCCGGGTCCAGCACCTATAATAGCAATTTTCTTTCCTGTTGTAGGGGCTAATTTTGGTTTATAATGATTTTCAGACTCTAAATCTTTGTCGGCAGCAAATCTCTTTAGATAATCAATTCCAACTCCAGCACCTTCGTCTAATAAATTTCTGCGACAAGCAAGTTCGCATGGACGGACACACACTCTACCACAAATTGCAGGTAGTGGATTAGTTTCTTTGATAAGTCCTATTGCTTCTGAATATAAACCTTTGTCAATTAGTGAGATATATCCTTGCACATCAACTCCGGCAGGGCATGTTAGTTTGCATGGTGCTATACAATCAGCATAATGATTGCTCAAAAGTAGATTTAATGCGGCTTTTCGTGCTTTGAAAACTTCTTCACTATCGGTAATAATTGACATTCCTTCAGTGATTTTAGTTGAACAAGAAGGTTGCATTCCACGCATATTTTCAATATATACGACACATACATAGCATGAAGCAAATGGTAGCAGCCTTGGATCATGACAAAGAGTAGGTATGTCTATCCCAAATCTGTTAGCTAAATTGAGTACGGTTTCGTTGCTGTTTCCTTTAACAGGTTTTCCGTTAAGTATTACATTTACTGTATTCATCTAATTTCTTTTAAATTATCCAATATCAATTGCATTAAATCTACATTTAAGATAACATGTCCCACATTTGATGCATTGATCTTGATGAATGAAATGTACTTGCTTACGCTCACCAGAGATGCAGTTTGTTGGACAGTTTTTAGCACAGACAGTACAACCAGTACAATTAGCTTCATTTACTGTATAAGTTAGTAAAGATTTACACACTTTTGCAGGACATTTTTTTTCAACAATATGTGCAATATATTCATCTCTGAAATATTTAAGCGTAGTAAGCACAGGATTAGGAGCTGTTTGTCCTAATCCACATAATGAGTTATTTTTAATATTGTATGACAATTCTTCAAGCAGGTTTAAATCTTCTAAAACACCTTTGCCTTCAGTAATGCGAGTAAGGATTTCTAACATTCGTTTTGTTCCGATTCGGCAGAAAGTACATTTTCCACACGATTCTTGCTGAGTAAAGTCTAAGAAAAATCTTGCCATATCAACCATGCAAGTAGTTTCATCCATAACAACCATTCCACCCGAACCCATTATTGCTCCTGTAGCATTAACTGAGTCATAATCAACTAAGGTATCGCTTAAATAAGCCGGAATGCAACCTCCTGATGGTCCGCCAAGTTGTACTGCTTTAAATTGTTTTCCATTTTGAATTCCGCCCCCAAGTTCAAAAATAATATCCTTGATGCTAATTCCCATTGGAACTTCAATTAAGCCACCATGATTGATTTTTCCTGCTAAAGCGAATACTTTTGTTCCCTTGCTTTTTTCAGTGCCATATTGAGCATAATTTTCTGCTCCATTTGTTATTATCCAAGGGATATTTGCCCATGTTTCAACATTATTGATATTAGTAGGTTTTTTATATAATCCTGATATAGCCGGAAATGGTGGTCGTCGGCGTGGCATTCCTCTTTCACCTTCAATTGATGCAATTAGTGCAGTTTCTTCTCCGCAAACAAATGCTCCGGCACCTTCTTTAACATATATATCAAAATGAAAGTCTTTTTTGCCAAATATATTTTCACCTAAAAAACCTTTTTCTCTTGCTTGTTCAATAGATATATTCAGTCGTTTGATTGCAAGTGGATATTCTGCTCGGCAATAAACAACGCCTTTGCTTGCACCTATGGCATAAGCTCCGATAATCATTCCTTCAATAACTGTGTGTGGGTCGCCTTCTAATAAACTTCTATCCATAAAAGCGCCGGGGTCACCTTCGTCTGCATTACATATAACATATTTTTCTTTTTCTTCTGAATTGTAAGTAAATCTCCATTTTAAGCCCGTAGGAAAGCCTCCACCGCCTCTGCCTCGCAGTCCGGAATCAATTATTGTTTGTATGATTTCTTCTTGCGTAATGTCATTCTTAATAATATGTTTTATGGCTTTATAGCCATCTACATTTAAGTATTCTTCAATGCTTTCAGGATCAATTACACCACAATTTCTTAAAGCAATTTTGACTTGTTTTTTGAAAAATGATTCATCTTTAGTGTCGTACAAGTCAGTTTTGACTATATATTCTTTTATAGGCTCTTGCAACTTTATGTGCTTGGTGTATATTTCAACTATCTTAACTTCATCAACGCTACCATATATGTATGAACCAAGCTCATCAATGATCTCAACAAGAGGTTCATTGTAGCACATACCAATACAACCAGTTTGTTTTAGCTCAAAATCAGCATTTTCATTTTGCTTTATAGATTGCAATGTTTCGTACACTTTGCTGGCACCTGCGGCAATTCCACAACTTGCATATCCGACTAGTATAGTTGTTTTATTCATACTTTCATATTTTCTTTTTCTTTAATTTCTTTAATGATTTTTGTGCAAACATTTGCAGTAAGTTTTCCGTATGTATTGTTATCTATCATCATAACGGGAGCAAGTGAGCAACAACCAAGACATGCAACCGATTCCAGTGTAAATAAGCCATCTTCTGTTGTTTCTCCATCTTTGATACCAAGTAGTTCTTCTAAGATCAATGTAATTCTAATAGCATTTTGAACATGGCAAGCTGTACCATGACATACTTTAATGATATGTTTCCCAACTGGTTCAAAACGAAATTGAGCATAAAATGTAGCAACTCCACACATATCACTCAAACTAATTCCGAGTTCGTTAGCAGTGCTTTTCAAAATGTTTTTTGGCAAATAACCGTAAGCATTTTGTATAGTTTGCAAAACAGGGATTGCACTACCTTTCTTTCCTTTATATGCCAAAATTTCATTTCTAACGACATTGTAATCTTCAATATTATTTTTAGAGTTATTTTTGTTTCTAATTCTTTCTACTCTCATATTAGTTTTTTTCAAATAGCGAAAATATTATTTTTTCTAATAATAGAATGTATTTTTATTCAATTAATATTCAAACAATGATAATGGTTTTATTTAATTTTAACAAAAATTAATTTCCTAACAAGCTAAAACCTTTCCAAATAATTTTAATATCTGAGCTTAGTTTGTAGTCTCTAGCGTAAATCAAATTTAAGTTTGCAATTAAGTCATTATCTATTTTGTAGTGTTTGTCAAGCAATTGTAGTGGAGATAGAATGCCATTTTTTATTTTTGGGAGTATTTGAGAGTTTTTATTTTCAATATATCCAACCCAAGTTTTAAATCCGAATAGAACAAGAAAAATATTTTTTAAAAAAGCAATAGATTTTTTTACGAAAAATATGTTAATAGGGATTGTTGCTAAGCAAAAGATAGAAACAGCAATATCTAATGTTCTTTTATTTCTTTTATTCGATTCTTTATCAATGTTATTAATCTCCATGATATACATGTCTCCTGAAGAATTAATAGAGTTGCTTCCGATAATAAAAATACTGTCAGAAGGAGCAATTTTCATATCAATTCCTGTATCTTGCAATAATGTCATCGTATCAATAATGTCGGCTGCACTTATGTCTTTAGCACAAAATACAACCTCATCTATGGAGTAAATTCTAATAATATCTTTTAGTTGTTGTAGCGTGCCTATAAAGTTTTGAGAATTTGGCTTTTCGCTTTCAGTTGTTATAAATCCAATAAAACCGGGATTTGTTGGAGAACTTTGTATTAAAATTTGCTTTACTCTTTCGGCTTCTTCGTTTTTGCCTATGATTAAAAATCGTTTACTTAAAGTTGAATATTTATGTAAATACAGTTTTTTAGTTAATAAACGAGTTAAAAACATTGATATTAATGCCCAAAAGCTACCCAGAAATATTAATGCTCGAGAAAATCTCATAGATACATCAAGAAGCGAGTAAATTAGCAATATAACTATTGTGCCACTTACAACTCCCTTTAGCACATTTTCAACTCTTACAGTTTTATCATAAGTTCCTGATAAATATGAAGAAATAAGCCAAATAAAAACATAGATTGGTAAGGCAATCATTATTAAGTTTTGGGGATAATGACCACCTCCTTGTGCTGAAAAAGTTATTTGTTCCCAGTATTTTGCAATAAACCAAAAACCACTAAGAATAATTGCGAAGTCAAGTATAGGGAGTAAAGTTTTTTTGAAAAATCTATGTAAAATTGCAATTGAAGCGCGGAAAATTATTGCAAGTTGAATAAAGAAAACAAAAAACTTCAATCTCGAATTTGAGTAATGTTTGTAAGCAAATATTTTCATAGCATTATAAAAAGTAAGAACATAATTCAAACTTCCTTTTTTAGTGCTTTCGCCTTTGTAGTGTATGATTTTGGTATCATGATAATAATAGTTTTTATATCCGGCTTGTGTAATTCTGTATGATAAGTCAATATCTTCGCCGTACATAAAAAATGTTTCATCTAAAAGTCCGATTTCATCTAATACTGAACTTCTTAACATCATAAATGCACCTGACAAAACATCAACTTCGTGTGTCTGAAATCGGTCAAGATAGCTTAAATGATATTTTCCAAATCGTTTAGATTTAGGGAATAACTTACTCAATCCAAATATTTTATAAAAAGCAACCATAGGAGTTGGTAATGCTCGTTTTGATTCGGGAAGAAAATTGCCTTGTCCATCTATCATCTGTACACCTAAACCACCACAGTCATTATGCGAGTCCATAAAGTTAATTGTCTTGTGCAAAGTATCGTCTTGAAGAAGTGTATCAGGATTAAGCAATAAAATATATTCACTGTTTGCCATTCTTATTGCTTGATTGTTGGCTTTTGAAAAACCAACATTTTCTTTGTTTGCAATTAGCTTAACTTGCGGATATTTATTTTTAATCAAATCAACTGAACCATCAACACTGTTATTGTCCACAACATAAATATCTCCATCAATCCCTTTTAATGCTTTTAAGGTTGATTGCAAGCATTGGTCAATGAAATAAGCAACATTATAGTTGACAATAATAATAGATAATTTCTTCATTAAAAATGAATTTTGGCAAAAATACATAAAAGAGAGTAAATCTCCTATCTAAATTGAAACTTCTGCTTTTATATGTGGATGTGCTTCGTAATCTTCAAGAGTGAAGTCGTCAAATTTAAAACCGAAAATATCTTTAACTTCTTGGTTTATAGACATTTTGGGCAATTTTTTCGGTTCTCTGCTCAATTGAAGTTCAGTTTGTTTTAAGTGATTATTATACAAATGTGCATCGCCGAGAGTGTGTACAAATTCTCCAGCTTCTAAATTGCAAACTTGTGCTATCATCATTGTTAGCAGGGCATAAGAAGCAATATTAAAAGGTACTCCCAAAAAAACATCAGCACTTCTTTGATATAGTTGACAACTTAATTTTCCATTTGCAACATAAAACTGAAAAAGAATATGGCAGGGTGGGAGAGCCATATTTTCAATTTCGCCTACATTCCATGCACTTACAATTAATCTTCTTGAGCTAGGATTTGTTTTAATTTGATGAATAAGATTAGATATTTGGTCTATTGTAGTATTATCATGCTTTTTCCACGAACGCCATTGTTTTCCGTAGATTGGTCCAAGTTCGCCATTTTTATCTGCCCACTCGTCCCAAATTGTTACATTATATTCATTAAGGTATTTAATATTTGTTTCACCTTTTAAAAACCATAATAATTCATGAATAATTGAGCGTAGATGTAGTTTTTTAGTCGTCAGAATGGGAAATCCTTTTTGCAAATCAAATCTCATTTGATACCCAAATATACTTTTCGTTCCTGTTCCTGTTCTGTCAGATTTATCAACTCCATTGTCTAAAATATCTTGTAAAAGTGCTTGATATTGCTTCATAAATACTTAATTTAATTAGTAGTCAATTATCCTAATATCATTCCTACTATAGTTGCTGAAAATAGCGAGGCTATTGTTCCTCCTAAAAGTGCATGTAAACCTAATTTTGACAACAAAACTCTTTGGTTTGGGGCTAAAGAGCCAATTCCTCCGATTTGAATACCGATAGAGCCAAAATTAGCAAATCCGCACAGCATATATGTTGCCATAATAATTGATTTAATTTCGGAAAAATTACCTGTTTGAATAATTTGAGATAAACTAGTGTAGCCAATAAATTCGTTAAGAATGATTTTTTCGCCAAGTAATTGACCAATTTGTAGAATATCAGTAGAAGGCACTCCAATCACCCACATAAGTGGAGCAAGGATATTTCCGAGCAGATATTGCACAGATAATCCACTAAATCTATTATTTGTAGCTTCGGCAATGATTAGGTTTAAATTTGTCCAATTTCCAAATTTGAAGAAAATCATATTAATTAATGCCATAAAAGCAATAAAAAC
>CAZKDV010000069.1:0-12615 GCA_964551645.1 uncultured Bacteroidales bacterium
TAGTATCCTATTTAGGATAGTTTTTGCAAAAATAAATAAAGTTCAACATTTTTTTACAAATATAAATCTTTTTTGAATTTTAGCAAATTTTTTTTACTTGTCAATTGTCAAATTTATTTTCAATCTATTTTTTGAACTCAGCATACTTTATATTTTAAAATTCAATTCCCTTTCTTGCCACTACTCCCTCATTATAGTAATGTTTTATTTCTTTCATTTCAGTTATCAAATCTGAAATATCGTATAATTCCTTAGTAGCATATCTGCCGGTGATTATAATTTCCATTTCAGCAGGCTTTGACCTCAAAAGAGAAAGAACACTCTTAACATCAATCAGGTTGTAGTATAATGCAATATTCAATTCGTCAAGTATTACAAGATCATATTTACCTGAAAGGATAATTTCTGAAACTTTTCTAAATCCATCTTTTGCCAGATCAATATCTTTTTGTGTTGGTTGATTTTTAATAAAACACTCCGAACCGTATTGTTCAATGGTGATTTCAGGAAAATTTTCCAATGCCATAATTTCGGAATATTTCATTCCTTTTACAAACTGCGCTATAAAAACTTTTTTCGTAGCTCCGACAGCTCGCATTGCCAATCCAATTGCAGCAGTGGTTTTGCCTTTTCCATTGCCGGTATATAAATGAATGTATCCTTTCATACTGTTTTGTTAGAAATTACTAAGACCAAAGTTAGCAATTTTAACTTTCAGAGTTTTGTTTTTCTTTTTCAAAAAAATTTTTCCAAGTTTCTTTTATTATCATAGAAATTTCAGACTCAGGTGCGTGCTCCAATATTGATTTGCGATTGAGCATTGCATTTATAATTTCTTTATCAAACGGTATTTTGCCTATCACTTTAATATCTATACTATTGCAATATTTTTCTAATTCAATAGTAAGCTCATTATTTAGGTTATATTTATTTACAATAACAGATATTGGTATTTCAAATTTATTGCATGTTTCAATAGTTCTTTTCAAGTCATGCAAGCCCGACAATGTAGGCTCAGTAACAATTATTGCATGATTTATTCCGCCTATTGCAGAAATCAACGGACATCCTATACCGGGAGGTCCATCAATAATTATTGTATCAATTTTGTTAGCTTTTGCTAATTCTTTCGCTTTATTTCTAACTAAATGAACTAATCTGCCCGAATTTTCCTCGCCCGGATAAAGTTTTCCATACACCATTTTTCCATTTCTAAAACTTCCCGAATAATAACGACTTTTGTCATTAGGTATCATTTCAATAGCATTATGTGGGCATACTCTATTGCACAAAACACATCCATCGCAAAGGACTTCGGATATAATATATTTTTCATTTTTGAAAGATATAGCTCCAAAACGGCAGTAATCCATGCATAATCCACAATTTGTGCATATTTCATAATGAATTTCAGCTTTTAAGCCTGAAAGAAAAACATCTTCACTTTCTATTTCAGGTTCAAAAAGAATATACATATTGGCAGCATCTACATCACAATCTGCTAATAAAATATTTTCACAAAAAGTTACCAAAGAAGCTGCTATGCTTGATTTTCCGGTGCCACCTTTGCCGCTAATAACTGCTATTTCCATAATTTTTTAAAATATTTTCATACAAGGATAAAAATTTAACTTCCCATTTTCTATCTGCCTCAACTATGAGTTTTCCATTAGAGTACAAATATGCAATTTGCTCATCAAAAGGCAATTCCATCAAAATAGGTATATTTTCGTGCTTTAAATACTCGTATATATCTAAATTTCCAAGTCCTGATTTATTAACAACAACACCATATTGTTTATCAAGAGTTTTAAGAGTTTCAACTGTTTGTTTCAAATCGCTTAATCCAAACGGAGTAGATTCAGCCACTAATACGACAAAATCTGCATGTGCAACTGTATGTATAAAAGGGCAAGATATTCCGGGAGGTGCATCAAAAATCACATTTTCTGATTGGGAAACCTGACTAATAGCAAGTTTTACGGCAGGAACCGAAGAATAAACTCCAACTTTAGTTCTTGACTCAATAAGCGTATTTCTACCATTTTTGCAATATAAATTTATATGACCAAGAACTGTATCTTTTTCAGTAATAGCCGAATATTTACAGCCATACAGACAAGCTCCACAATCATGGCACAAATCGTCCATCACATAAATCATTTTTGAAAATGGGAGGTAAAAAATTGCATTATAATTACAATATTCTTTACATACTCCACAAAAAGTGCATTTTTCAGCATCAATAACAGGTGTTTTTTGCATCACATCTATTGATTCGCTCAACTGATAATCAAAGAAAAGCTTATCATTTGGCTCTTCGGCATCGCAATCTACTAATTTTATCGAAAGTCCTTTATTTAATAAGGTGTAAAATAAATTAGTTGCAATTAAAGTTTTTCCAGTACCACCTTTACCGCTTGCTACAGCAATATTTAACATTTTTATCAAATTACAATATTATACCTTGTGTTTAAATTTCATCAAAACACTTTTTGTTCAAAATAAAACTAAAAAAGGCTGCTATAAAGCAGCCTTTTCATGTAAGCAAATTTACTTTTTAATAATTTTGTTTAGGACTGTATCTTTGTCAAGTTTTTTAGTACAGAAGAACCAGTCATAGCAAGTCATGTCTTTGCTTTCCATTCTTTCTTGTGCAACACCGCATGAACCAGCAGTTGGAACGATTACATCATCTCCCGGATGCCAATCAGCAGGAGTAGCAATTCCGAACTCATCAGCAGCTTGCAAAGCAATTACTGCACGGTATAGTTCTTTAAAGTTGCGTCCCATACTTAATGGGTAATAAATAATTGTTCTAATAACTCCCTCTGGGTCAATAATAAATACAGCTCTTACGGCTTTAGTAGTGCTTTCTCCTGGCATTACCATACCGTACTTAGTAGCAACTTCCATTGAAATATCTTCAATCAACGGGAACTTAACTTCAATATCTTTCATTCCTTTAAATTCGATTTTTTCTTTGATAGCACGCAGCCACGCTATATGACTGTATATACCATCAATTGAAAGACCTACTAATTTAGTATTAGCTTCATTAAATTGTTTTTCCATATAGGCAAAAGTCATAAATTCGCTAGTACAAACAGGTGTAAAATCAGCAGGATGACTAAATAATATCACCCAACTTCCTTTGTAATCTCCAGGGAAATTAATATTACCTTGTGTAGTTAAAGCTTTAAATTCAGGTGCTTTATCACCTATTCTTGGCATTGAATAGCCTTTGTTTTCTAAATTTTCCATAATTGATTTTAGTTTAAATTAATAATTGATTTTAGTTTAAATTAATAATTGATTTTAGTTTATAATGATTAATTAATGTCTGCATTGATGATCGCCATGTTCGTGCTTTTCCTGACTACAATAATTTGCAGTAAATGAAAGAGTTTTATCCAAAAAACTCTCAACCAAAGTTTTTGCATCTGTAATTGGTGCTCCAACAAAAACATTTATATTTTGCTCATTAAAAAGCATTACTGCTTTTTGCCCCATACCTCCTGCAATCACATCGGTAGCACCAAAACCGGCAACCCACTTAGGATATAAACCTGGCACATGCTCTGGTGGCACTTCTTCTTTAATGTGAACAATTTTTCCGTTTTCAACTTCGACAAATGCGAATGTTTGGCAATGTCCAAAATGTGAACATAAGTTTCCATCTTCCATAGGAATTGCGATTATCTGTTTCATATTATTTATATTAAGATTAGTTATTACATTTGACCGCCTCTGTAGAAAAATCTTCGTCCCATTCCTCTTCCATATCCGCCGTATCCGCGCCCATATCCGTATCCGCACCCATAAAAATCATTTTCATCCCAATTCATGCGGTTGCGAAAGTTTTGTGGTCTGGGGCTGTCACCCTCTTGAAAGGGCACTCTGCTTCTTGCAAATCTTCCGCATTGTCCCATTCCGCGTCCTGTCATTGATCCTAATCCTCTTGGACCTGTTCTGTCATAAGCTGGCATAATTACCTCCGTTTTTTAAATTTTGAAAATATATATTCTTTTACACTTTGTAAGCGTTTTCCTTTTCCTTCCCCACCTCCTACTTTTCTTCTTTTTCCTTGCCCAACACCCAATTGTAGCAATTGTTCCTCAGACCTTATTTCTGAGCAATAACCTAATTTTCTACCTGTTTTGCGACCTTTACCATCAGGTCCTGTTCCATCTAATTTGGGCATATCTATTTATTTTGATTTAACATTTCGACAATATCTTCTAATGTCCTTTCTTTATCTTTAATAACAACCATTTGAATCTTTAAACTATCCAATAATGGCTTCACTTTTAATCCAAAATCACTTGAAATAATTTTCTCAACTTCTTTAGAAGCTAATAACTCCACAACTGATGGACCTGCACCTTCATTTGCATCTTTGAATGGGTTTGGGATAAACTCCATGGCTTTGGTTGTTGTATCATATATAAAAAAATAATTACATCTACCAAAACGATCGTCAATAGTTGAATTTAATGAATTTCCACTTGATGTTACTGCTACTTTCATTCTTTTAATATTTTAGTTTATTAGTGTTCTTTTCTTCTTAATGGAATATTGCATTTAGGGCAAATGTTTTTATTGCACGGACTTCCAAATTGATGCGGTTTTTCATATTGACATTTGATGCAATAACATATATCTAAGTCTGCTTCAGTGCAATTTTCAATTAAACTATGGTCAAATATTTCAACTTCATCATTTGCACATAAGGGGCAAGACTGTATGTTTTTTTCTTTTTCAGGATTATTGAAATATGATGAACATTTTTTACAATAAAACCAATCGCTATCAAAATAAACTTTTCCTGTTTCAAAAACAATTTCTCTGCCTTCTACAAAAGCTATAGCTAACTTTTTTCTTACTGAAGCATAAATTCTTGTAAAAGTTGGACGAGATATGCACATTAGTCTTGCAGCTTGAGCATGTGTAAACATATCATGGTCGCACAAACGCAATGCCTCATATTCTTCGTACATCAACAAAATAGGCTCTGAGCTATCTACATTATCAAGCCCAAATGGCTTAAAACCCTTCATTTTAGGAGGATTTACAACTTTACGCAGATTTTTTATTCTTGGAGACATACATCATGAACTTTTGTTCATTTGCAAAGATAGTAAACATTTGCTCAATAACTATATTTTTTATGAAATATTTTACAATTATTTTATAAATAGCTTATTTTGAGGTGTTTAGAAATAAGCAAAAATCTCATATACTAAAAAAAATTAATACTTTAGAGTTTTGCGTTTATGAGAAAAATTTATTAAAAATTATTTTCGTATTTTTGCTTTTTATAGTACAATACTTTATTCGACTATTATGCTTTTGATGATGAGCGTTCAAATTGAGGTGTTTTTATTAGTACTTTCAATATTGTTTTTCTTTAGCATTATGGTCGCTGGCAAAGCTAGCTCAAAATATGGTGTTCCTGCATTATTGTTATTTTTGGGTGTCGGAATGTTGAGCGGAAGTAGTGGTTTTGGGGTAGAATTTGAAAATGTTTATATTGCACAGAATATTGGGACTATTGCTTTATGTATTATACTTTTTTCAGGCGGATTAGATACGAGTTTTTCGGAAATTCGTCCAATAATTAAGCAAGGAGTTGTTTTAGCTACCTTAGGTGTGTTTTTAACTGCTTTCACAACGGGCATAGTAATTTGGTGGATACTTGGAATGACCAAAGAATCGGCTAATGTTGGTATTTTAACATCATTATTATTAGCATCAACAATGGCATCAACCGACTCAGCTTCGGTGTTTTCTATTCTTCGTTCAAAAGGCTTGCATTTAAAAAACAATTTGCGCCCAATGTTAGAACTTGAAAGTGGAAGTAATGATCCAATGGCTTATGTCCTTGTTATTGCGTTAATTGATATCATAAAACTGAATAGTGAACCTAATTATATGCAAATAGCTTTAACCTTATTATTGCAACTTATTATTGGTGCTATTTTAGGGTATCTTTTAGGCAAGCTTTCCGTAAAAATTATAAACCGTATTAATTGTGGAAATGATTCTCTATATCCAATTTTAGTTTTTACTTTTTGCATATTTATTTATTCTGCAACATATTTTGCTAAAGGAAATGGTTTTCTTGCAGTTTATGTTGGAGGTTTGGTTATTGGCAACTCAAAATTTGTACATAAGCGTATTTCATTAAATTTCTTTGATGGATTAGCATGGTTATTTCAATTGATAATGTTTTTAATGTTAGGTTTATTAGTTAATCCACATGAACTAGTACCTATAATTATTCCCGGATTGTTGATTAGTTTTTTAATGATTTTTTTCACTCGTCCATTGTCTGTTTTTATTTGTTTATTACCTTTTCGCAAAATGCCGATTAAAGACAAAGCGTATGTTTCATGGGTTGGCTTGAGAGGTGCTGTACCAATTATTTTCGCAATTTTTCCTCTGGTTGCTGATGTGCCTCATGCAAGATTGATTTTTAACATAGTATTTTTTAGTACACTTGTTTCTTTGGTAGTTCAAGGAACATCGCTCCCTTTTATTGCAAGATGGTTGAAACTTGCAGATACTCCTATTAAGGTGAAAAAATTACAGACTTTTGATGTTGATTTTTCTGATGAAATTAAGTCAGTTACAACAGAACTTGAAATCACACCAGCAATTCTTAGTAAGGGTATCCAGATAATGGATATCCCTTTTCCTGAGAAAGCTCTTGTTGTTTTGGTAATGCGTGGTGATTCCTATTTCGTTCCGACAGGAAAAACCATTTTGCAAGAAAAAGACAAAATATTGATTATTGCTGATAATAAGGAAGTAATTGAAGAAACTTATAGAAACTTGGATATTGATATGTAAAAGCTTTAATTAGAAACTATTAGATAACTATTGCATAATCTGAGGGAAAAGCCAACACTCCAACTAAACTACTAATAATCAAACGAATATCACTTATTTACAATTGGTATTATGCCCTTATTGTTGATTAGAAAGAAATTATAGTTTGTAGGTGCAGTTTGTAATTTCTGAAAACAATAGAAATAAAAAAATCGGATAAAACAAGTCTGTTCTATCCGATTTAAGCATTAATCTTATGCCACTATTATCTTATAACTTGTATTTTTGTTATGTTGTTTTTATTTTCATTAAATACTTTGACAACATAAACACCTGCAGGTAAATGTTGAATATCTACTTTAGCAGTATTTGAATATTTTCCCTCTAACTGTCCAAAAGTATTATATATTTCAATATTTGCAAGTTCTGATACAAACAAATAGTCAGTTGTTGGATTTGGGTACAAGTTTAAAGAAGATGTTGCACTTATTTCTTCAATATCTTGAGTACTTACGATTGAAATAAGATCTAATCTCAAATTCATCATATCTGTACAATCGTGGTGTCTAAACGCTATATAAATATCCTTACCAACATAATCAGCTAATGATATAGTTTGCTGTTTCCACTTATTATTAGTTAAAGTTTCAGAAAAAACAGTTTCAAAGCTTTCAATTTCATTATTTGTAGTTGAAATCATTATTGAATAATGTTCCATTCCTAAATTTACGCCAAATGATATATCTCCTAAGGAAGCAATCCAGAAACTTAGTGCTAAATTAGGATTTGTAATTGCAAACTTTCTAGTAATCAAATAGTTATCAGGAGTAAGAGCACCTACAGCAAATGAATGCCAAGAAGCTGATGTTGCATAATAGATACCTTCGTAAGCAAGAGTACTTTTACCTTTACTCCACAAATATCCATCTCCGTCTGCATCAACATTTTTCCAACATTGTGGAGGAAAAAATGCACCATTAAATTTTTCAGTATGAGGATAAAATGTAATGGGATTACATTCGGTTGAAAACACATAAGGTCCTTCCCACACACTTGAGTCATTTTCCTCGCAAATAGCTCTTGCATAAAACTGATAATATGTTCCTTGCATTAAACCTTCAAGTATATACTGAGGCTCATTTGTTTCAACTCTAACTCCATAACCAAATCCTGTTCCGTAATATCCCCATTCAATTTCCCAATGTTCAGCACTTCCATTTTCTTTCCATTTCAATATTGCACTAGTATATGTTTCATCAACAGCTATTAATTCAGATGGTCGTGGACATGATGGGTTACAATCAACAATAAAATTAAAAAATGTAGCACCATCTTCTGGTTCTTCAGAGAAATTGAATGAATAAATTGGGATTCCAAGTGGGTCAACAACTTCCAAAGCACATTCATAATCATATAATGATTTTGAAACCCATTTTAATGAAACTTCAGAATGATCACACAATGGAACCATTTGTATTTTGCTTATTCCTGAATTAAAAGTAACTTTTGCAGTATAATGTCCATTTTCGTACAATTCAATATATGAACCACTCCAACCGTCACCAAATTCATCTGACATACGAAATTCATATTCACATTTTTCTGCTAATGGACAACCTTGAGTAGTAAATGTATGAGGACCAGCCCAATAACTTTCTTCAACTTCGCATATAGATTGTACATAAAAATCATATTCTGTGTATGGAATCAAGTTATCAATTTCAACTTCCATAGCCTTAAGTCCTTCAATTAAAGTGCCTTCGCCAGGGATAAAACCTTTTGCACCATACTCAACATTCCATGATTCTGCAGAACCGTTTTCTAACCATTTTAATGTAGCAGCAACATCATCAGTAACAGCACTTAAAGATATTGGATATGCACAAGGGCTTGGCTTACCCATGAAGCAAAATGCTAATGGAGTCTCTAATAATGAATAATCTTCATCTTTCACTTGATAAGCTATACCCATTGAAGAAGCGGAATTACTGCCAAAAAGCAAACTCCAACAATCCTCATTAGTAGATTGTATTGAAAACCAACCTTTGCTTTTTACAATTGGAGTTTCAAAAAAAACTGTATATTCATAGATAGGATATGAGCCTGACCATAATTCACCTGTTAAAATAGGAACTAATTCAACATCTTCTGAATATTCTAACAAATGGGGTTTATCTTGTCTGTCAGTATAAAATCCGATTGTAAAATTCATTGGATCGCTAAAACATTGTTGCCAAGATCCTGTATGAATTAACTGCATTGACCAAAAGTGCAAACCATATATGGTATCTGAAATATTGGAAAACCTTTGATAAATAGTATATTCACTTCCTGAGGAAGATGTGAATGCAGACCCCGAAGGTCCTTGCCCCCAAAAAGCATTTGGAGGACATGAATTCAGTTCATTTCTAAATGTAGAATTTGAATTATCAATAATATGAGCAATAGAAACAATCTGCTCTTTTTTATTCAAATTCTTTTTTTGTGGTGCTTGAGCAAATGCCGATTGCATCAAAAAAACTAATGCTACAACATAAAAAACAATTGTAAATTTTTTCATAATAAAATTATTGGATTAATAAATTAAGCGTCAAAGATATAAATATTATTTTAAATATGAATGATAGAAAATATTCGTATTTAACAAAATATTTAATTAATGCCAAAAACATCACATAATATCCAGAAATTACTCTTGTTTGAGTAATTCCAAAAAAGTCTCTGAATCTTGTGGTCGTAAAACAATCTTGCCATCACGAAATACATATATTTCAGGCGTTCCTCTGATGTGTATTTGGTTAAACACTATACTTTTGTATGCTTTTAAGTCAGAAACATGTATCCATTCTGACATATCATTTTCAGCTATCCCTCGCTCCCATTCTTCTTTTGTTTCAACAATTGCAAAAGCTACAATTTTAGTTTTTGTATTTTTATTTATTTGCAAAGCATATTTTAAAAACTTTATCATATCAATGCAATGAATACAATCTGGAGACCAAAACATTAATAATACTTGTTTATCCCACATATCGCTCAACTTAAAAACATCTCCATTCAAATATTGTCCTTTTATTTCAGGAGCAACTGAACCAAGGCTGCTTTTCTTAACAATTTCATAAGTTTTAAATTCGTCAGTAAGCATATCATTACATATATTTTCTTGCAAATAAGTATCAAATATATACATATAAACATCTAAAAACTCACTCGTTTCAAAGGTATTAGTCAGTATTTGTGAAACATAAGTAAACATTTTGTCATTAGCTGAAAACTTGTGTAAAATCATATCAACTGCTTTTTTGTATTCTTCATAATTTTGGGGATAAACATAATTTATCAAATAATCGCTTAAATATTTTGACAAAAAAGGAGTATTAATTAAACCCTCTTCAGTAAAATCAATATTATCAAAAAAGTGTACTTTCAAAAACTCATACTCGTCTATAGATGTATTACTTTCTTTATCCAAAGAAAAATTGGAATTTGGCAACATTAACATTTTTATAATTTTATAAGCAAACAATTTCTCATCAGTTTTACTTATTTTTTCAAATAAACTGTAGGTTTGCAATTCTAACTCATCAATGTAATGATTCAATTTTATTAATTCTTGCTTGCTTTCAATAGGATTATTTGCATTTAAAAAGTCGCCCATAGCCAACATTTGTTTTATAGAAAGAATTAGCGGATAAAAACTGTAGAATAATCTATTTTCTTCTGACTGTAAAAACTCAATTGCCGTCAATAATGAATCGCTTGTGGTAGCAAATTCGATATTTTCGTAATTATACACAATATCAATACTCATTGGCGAATTTGCACCAATTTTAACTTTCAACATTCCTTTTTCTAAATTATCAGGTAAAACAAACTTGAATTTTCCATTTTTTGAAAATACCGAATCTATAGAAGTTAGTGATGAACCATGATATGTTTGCAAAATTATTTTTACATCTCCTATGCCTTCAATTGAACCATTCAGCATATAATCTTTATTTGAACACGCAATGCAAAGCAAGGGAATAAAACAAAAAATAAACAAAAAATTTTTGAAGTTAATTTTGCACATAATCTCGTTTTTTTAAGATAACAAAATTACAAAATAATGATTATTTACATAAATACATAGGAGGAATACCTCCACAAAATGAATATTAAGCATTGTTACGCATAAAATAAGTACTTTTGGCAAAAAGTATAATTGTGAAGCAAAACAAATATGTTGCAAAAACTTTGCACGGATTAGAAGAAGTATTGTCTATAGAACTTGAAGAAATTGGAGCAAATGATATTAAAATAGGTAATAGAGCTGTTGAATTTCAAGCAAGTACACAAACAATGTACGAAATCAATTATAGGATATATACTGCTTTAAGAATACTTGAATCTTTAAACTCTTTTACATTTAATGATGCACAAGAATTCTACGAACAAATAAAATCTCTCCAATGGGATGAAATCATTGATGCAAATCAAAATATAGCTGTTGATGCAAATATATTTAACTCAACTACCTTTAACAACTCTCATTTTGTAGAATTAAAAACTAAAGATGCAATTGTTGACTATTTCAGAGATAAATACAGAGACAGACCTTCTGTCAATAAATCAAACCCTGATTTGTTGGTTAATATTTTTATAAATAAAAATTTCTGTCATGTTTCACTTGACACATCAGGAGAACCACTCTATAAAAGAGGATACCGTATTGTTTTGCATGAAGCCTCTATAAATGAAGTTCTTGCAGCAGGATTGATAAGACTTAGCAATTGGGACAAAACAGGATATTTTTATGATCCAATGTGTGGAGCCGGCACAATACCTATTGAAGCAGCTATGTATGCTATGAATATGCCTGCCGGATATTATAGAAAGCATTGGGGATTTATGAATTGGAAAAACTACGATGCAGATAAATGGCAAAATATTATTAACAAATATACATACACACCACTATCAAATGATGTTAAGATTATTGCAAGCGATATTGCAGTAAACTCTATTTCTCAAGCTAAGAAAAATTTTGCTTCTGCAAGAATGTTAAAAACTATTCAACTTAGCAAAACTTCATTTGCAGAATTAAAACCATTAAGCGATTCTGGCATTCTTATTATCAATCCTCCATACAATAAGCGATTGCCACTTGAAACCTCAACTTTATTTTATGAAGAAATTGGAAACACATTAAAACAATCTTTTAAAGGACATGAAGCTTGGATTATTAGTAGCGATTTAGAAGCAATCAAGCATGTAGGGTTAAAAGCTAACAAAAAGATAAAATTGTTTAATGGACCTGACGAGAGTCGCTTTCATCAATTTATTTGTTATTAAAACCTATTGTGCATTTAAAAAGCAAATGAAAAAATTGTTTAATTCCCCAAAATAATTCGGATATTCATCAAATTTGAGTAATTTAAACTTATTGCTATGAACTGTCCACCGCAGATTGCCTGAGTTGTTAGGCTATAGGAAATGTTGGAACTTGCGGGCTTCGTCACTATCCACTAACACAAACGCTGATGCGGGGCAGTAATTTTGAATAACTATTTATATCCCAATGTTTTACGCACAATATTGGCTACTGGATTTTATTATTTTATCATATTCGTTGTAGAGGTTTTTTACAATTTCAAAATATATACAAATTTTATTTCTGTCCTAAATTTTTCCACCATCGTGTAAAAATTTGAGTAGTATCGCTTATATTGACCAACTCGCCTATAATGGGGGTAAGTATGATTAGGTTTAAGCTATCGCCCAATTCTGTAATCCGTTTTA
>CAZKDV010000070.1:0-12548 GCA_964551645.1 uncultured Bacteroidales bacterium
CTTGTCCACCTACTCCGGCTAATATTATATCTTTTTTCATGGTATAATTAATTACTTTTTATTTTTAAATTTTAATCTCATCCTTCTGTTGAGTGTTTGAATACATTCACGAGTTGGAATAATAACTGATACTCCATTGTATGCTAGTTCACGACTGATTATCTCAGTGTTTTCAGCATGATTTTTTCTTAAAGGTTTTATAATATGTATATGTTCTTCTTCAACACCTAAACCTTTGCAAATTTCGGCTATTCTTCCTGAACCATAAGATGGTTGTCCACCTGTCATTCCTGCAGTTGCATTGTCAAGAATCATAATTGTGATTGGAGATTTCGCTACAACAGCGTCTAAAAGTCCTGTCATTCCGCTATGGGTGAATGTGCTATCTCCAATAACGGCAACAGCAGGGACAAATCCTGCATCAGTTGCACCTTTAGCCATAGTAATTGATGCTCCCATTTCAACGCAAGTGTTAATTGCATTGTAAGGAGGAAGTGCTCCTAATGTATAGCACCCAATATCCGAAAAGATTCTGCCATTTCCATATTGTTTGATAGCTTCATTTAATCCCAAGTATGAATCAATATGAGGACAGCCCGGACACAATGAAGGTGGTCGTCCGACAACAATATTGGGTATTTCCCTAATTTCGTCTATAGGCATTCCCAAAGCTTGGCCAACTATATTTGGATTTAATTCACCATCTCGAGGAATGCTACCATCAAGACGACCTCTAACTTTGATGCCAATACTTAGAAGCCCTTTAAGTTGTTCTTCTACAATTGGGTAGCCATCTTCTAATACTAACACACTTTTAGTTTCACTTACTAATTTCTGTATTAGCTCAATTGGTAGTGGATATTGTGCTATTTTGACTATTGGATAAGGAACTATTCTATTAGGATAATTTTCAAGCAAATAATTATATCCAAGCCCGCATGCAATAATTCCTAATTCTTTATTTTGTCCATCAATATATTTGTTAAATCCAGATTTAATTGATTCCTCTTCAAATGTGCTTTGCTTTTCAAGCAATATCTTATATTGTTTTCTTGCTATTGCAGGAAGTAAGATAAACTGTTTTGTATTTTTGGGAAGAGATAGTTCATTTTGCTTAATTGTTTCTCTTCTAACTACTGCTACTCTTGAGTGTGCAAGTCGTGTTGTTATTCGCATCAAAATTGGAGTTTGTAATTGTTCGGATAAGCTAAATCCATACAAAACCATGTCGTATGCTTCTTGCTGATTTGATGGCTCAAGTATAGGAAGCATAGCAAATCTCCCAAAAAAGCGACTATCCTGTTCATTTTGCGAAGAGTGCATTGAAGGGTCGTCAGCTACAAGTATAATTAGACCACCATTTGCTCCCGTGATTGCAGAGTTCATAAATGGGTCGGCAGCAACATTTAGTCCAACATGTTTCATGCACGACATTGCTTTTTTGCCTGCATAAGACATTCCTATTGCACATTCAAGTGCAGTTTTTTCGTTAGAACACCATGTTGCAACTATTCCTTTTTCTTTAGCTTCTTTTGATGAAATAACAAATTCTGTAATTTCAGTAGAAGGAGTGCCAGGATACGAATATATTCCTGAAACACCTGCGTCAATTGCAGCTTGTGCAATTGCTTCATCTCCAAGTAACATTAATTTTTGCATATAGTTATGTGTTTGTTTAGCTTATTGTTACAAAACTATAAAAAAATGTTAGATAAGATTAAAAAACTCAAGTATTTTTTAAAAAAATGTCGATAAGAATTGTTGATGTTTATAAACAACAAAAACCTCTAATTAATCAGAGGTTTTTGTAAATAATATATTTACAAAAATTTAATTTGCTTTTTGTATTTGTTTTACTTGTTCTGCTATTTTGCGTCCACCGATGATACCAACGCCTACTAACAATAATATTGTAGAAGCTCCGTCTAATGGAATTGATTCTCCAACAGGACCGCCTGGATTTTGTGCTGTAATACAGTCAGAAGGACTGACACACACAGCTGGTTGTGGAGGACATTCAAAACCAGGGTTGCATGGAAACTGAGGTTGTGCTTTAATATTTACAGAAATAAGCACAAACAAAATAGCAAAAAATATTTTGTGTAATTTTTTCATTATCACTTAGTTTTAAGTATTAATTAAATATTCTATTTGCAAAAATACAAAATATTTTTTTAAATGTAAGTGTTTTTTGAAAAAAAATCATTTTTTTTTCATTTTGTTAATAACTTTTTGCTTTTAGTCGAAATAAAAACGAGGACTATACCAATAATAATCAAAGGAATGCTTAATATTTGTCCCATGTTAATTAACAATTCATTTTCAAATGAAACTTGAACTTCTTTAATAAATTCTATTAGAAATCTAAATCCGAATACTAGTATAAAAAATAATCCGATAAGAAATCCATTTGTTTTTTTGTGAGTACGCTTGTTATTTACATGCAGTAAAATGAAAAAAGTTATTAAATAACAAATTGCCTCATATATTTGAGTTGGATGTTTAGCAATAGATTCACCGTTCCTTACGAAAATAAATCCCCATGGCAAATTTGTTTCAGTGCCATATATTTCAGAGTTCATTAAATTGCCTAATCTGATAAATGCACCGGCTAATGCAGTAGGAATGGCAACTTTATCTAAACTCCATAAATATTTTTTGAATGATCCCTTAGAATATATATATAAGGCTATCAAAATGCCAATTGTGCCGCCGTGACTGGCTAAACCACCTTGCCATATTTGAAGTATTTCTATAGGATTCTTTAAATAATATTGTGGTTCATAAAAAAATACATGCCCTAATCTTGCACCAAGAATAGCACCAACAAAAACATACATTAATATTGAATCTAATTCAGAAATCGGAATATTTTCTTTGTTGAAAATTCGCTTCAATATGAGATAACCGACAAAAAAACCTAAGGCAAATAATAGTCCATAATAGCGTATAGATAAGGGACCGATGCTAAATATTTCGGGCGAAACATTCCAAGTTATATGTAATAATTGCATGGAAAAAATTTTTTTCAAAAGTACAACTTTTTAAGTTCTTATTTGTTTTAGCTTTAAATTTAGCTTCTAAAATATTGTTTTGTATTTTTGTAAAAAATAAACGGTGAGTATTTTCTTTGCAATATTTATAATCGTTTTGTGCTCGCTTTTTAGCATACTTGGACTTGTTCTTATTATAAAAGGTATTCTAAAAAAAAATAAAAAGTTATTTATTATTGCTTCCACAGTTTTTTTGGCATCTTTAATTTTATTAGTTTTTTTAATTCTTGAAACATTTGATGTGTCAAATAAAATTGTTGCTGCTGATGAGTATGCCAATCTCAGTAATTATGATGATATTTCAAAAATAGTATATTTTGAAGGAAAGGAATTTATTTTTCTTAATGCAAAGTTTACAAATGAAAAAGAACACAGCATAGAAGTATATGTAAGTTATGAACTTAGTGAAATGGATTTGCTTCAAAACATGGATTTTATAGGGTATTTTGATAATAATGAGCTTGTGTTGGAAATTACTCATAATGATACTATAAAGCCAAGTATTGAATGTATAGCTTTAAATAATGTTTATGAATTTATTTCAAAAAAACAATTTTTTATATCTAATGATGTTAATAGAGCTATTGTTGTTTTTGAAGCAGCAAGCAATATTAATTATCTTTTAATTCAAATTAATAATAGTCTTGGAAATGAATAATATGAATTATGAACAACTGGTAAATTCTTTTGTAAACACAAATATTCTAATAATAGGCGATGTGATGGTGGATTCTTATTTGTACGGCAAAGTAGAAAGAATTAGTCCTGAAGCACCCGTTCCGGTTGTTAATGTTAGCAAGAGAGAGTATAGATTAGGAGGTGCGGCAAATGTTGCCCTCAATATAGCAAAGTTAGGTGGAACTCCTTATTTGTGTAGCGTAGTTGGACAAGATGCTAAAGCCGATATTTTTTTAAAATTATTAGATAATGAAAATCTTTCTGACGAAGGAATTGTTAAGGATAATAATAGACTGACAACAACTAAATTTAGAATAATTGGAAATAATACACAAATGTTGCGTGTTGATGAGGAGATTATAGATACCATAAATACTGATGTTTTTGACAATTTGTGTGGAAAAATAAAAAGTATTATTCAATCAAAAAAAATCAATGGAATTATTTTTCAAGATTATGATAAGGGAGTTGTTAGTTTAGAATTGATTCAGTTTGTTACAAACATAGCAAAACAGAAAGATATTCCCATAGCAGTTGATCCGAAAAAGAAGAATTTTTTCAATTATAGAAATGTTGAGCTTTTTAAGCCTAATTTAAAAGAGTTTTCAGAAGGAGTTAAAAAAAGTTTTCAAATTGAGCAGTTTGAATATTTTAGTGATGAGGTTGAAAAATTTCAGATAGAGCAAAATATTGCAAAGTGCATGATAACTCTTAGCGAACATGGTATATTTTTATCTGATAATAAAAATGGGATAAATAGTAAAATACATGAAAAAGCTCATAAAAGAAATATTGCAGATGTTTCTGGTGCCGGAGATACTGTTATTAGTGTTGCATCAATGTGTCTTGCTTTAGGTGCATCAGATGAACAAATAGTTAAGTTGTCAAATTTGGCAGGAGGAATAGTTTGCCAGTATGTTGGTGTTGAGCCAATTAGTAAAGAAGAACTAATACGAGAAGCAAAAAGATTATTGGCTTGATATGGGAAAAAAAGTTGATAGCATTAGAAAAGATTATAGAAAATATTCAATAGATATTGATGAAATGCATACAAATCCTTATTTGCAGTTTTGCAATTGGTTTGATAAAGTGCTTGAAACAGGCAATTTAGAAGCAAATGTTATGATGTTATCTACTGTTGATGCGACTAACAGACCATCTTCAAGAATTGTATTGTTGAAAGAACATAATGAAAAAGGATTTGTTTTTTTTACTAATTATGAAAGTCGTAAAGGAAAAGAAATTGAACAAAATCCTTATGGGGCTTTATTGTTTTGGTGGGCTGATTTTGAAAGGCAAGTCAGGATTGAAGGAAAAATTATTAAAATAACTGAACAAGAGTCAGATGCTTATTTTTATTCAAGACCAATTGAGAGTCAAATTGTTGCAATAGTGTCAAATCAAAGTTGTATTATCAATGATAAGCACGAATTAATCAATAAATATAATTCTGTCATCAAACAAGCAACTGAAATTAAACGACCAGCAAATTGGGGCGGTTTTATGTTGCTTGCCGACAAATATGAGTTTTGGCAGGGCGGTGCTTATCGCTTGCATGATAGATTTTCTTATGAGAAAAAATCTGGCAAATGGATTAGAAACCGACTTCAACCATGAGCAAAAAGAACATAGGAAATAATTTGTTGGCACATTCTGTGAATGTTACCAAAATGTTTGATGATATAGCTCCAAATTATGATAAATTAAACGATTTGTTTAGTTTTGGCAATAATAATAAATGGAAGCGGAAAATGTTAGCTGGTGCTGGTTCGTTGAAAAACATGCAAGCATTAGATATTGCTACAGGAACAGGCGATATTGCATTTGCACTAATTAAGCATGGAGTTGAGCATGTTACAGCCGTTGATCCTTCGTCTGCAATGTTAGAAATTTGTAAAGCAAAAATCAAAGAAAAATCATTAGATGAAAAAATCACTTGTATTGAAGTATCTGCTGAGTTATTGCCTCTAAATAGTAATAAATTTGATATTGCTACAATTTCGTTTGGATTAAGAAATTTTGATAATATTGATAAATCATTAGAAGAAATTAATCGTATTTTAAAGCCTGATGGGCAAATAGTTATTATGGAGTTTTTTAATTCTTCAATAATTAGTTGTAAATTAAGTCCTTATAGGTTTTATATGAAAAACATTGTTCCATTTGTTGGCAAGAAAGTTTCGAAACATCATAATGCGTACAAATATTTGTTTTCTTCTATAAATGAATTTTATTCAATAAAACAATTTGCATATTTATTACAAGAAAAAGGCTTTTTTATTGTAAAAGTTAAAAGAATCATGTTTGGAATTGCTCATATTGTTTATGCCAAAAAAATGGATGTGTAATTGTGTTTGAATTTTTTATTACTTTTGTAAAAAAGAATTATGAAATCAAGAGTTTTATTCATTATTTTGCTTGTATTAACAGGTTTAAGTAAATTGCTATATGCACAAGAAATAGTTGAAACACCTTTTGCTAGTATTTCAGGAAAAACATCGGGCGAGATTTATGTTTCTGAATTGGTGGGACAGTTTTTCCGTGTTAGCGATGATAGCTATAAGGTTGTTTCGTTCAAGTTGACAGTGATTAAGCCCGACCAAACCCTCAAAGAGTTGGAGGTGAGCAGTGAGATGTTTAACAAAGCGGCTTCAAACCAAATTCGCACAGCTCCCGAAGGAACAAAAGTGCTGATTGACTTGATAGTTGCCGAAAACCAAAGGGGAGAAGCTATAAGGCTTGCTCCAATGAATTTTGTGATTGTTAAGCAAGAAGAATAGAAACGCCATATCCATTGGTTCTGCGATGCTTTTGGTATCAATTCGACTGTTGAGCAAATTGCTGTTTTAATGTAAATATTCGCAATTTCACGACAAAATGCAATGATTTGGAGAAAAATAATAATCTGAAACATTGCGACCCCTTTGGGGTCGAACAAAATATCGTTGTCATCGTCTATAAATCTTTGATGCGTCCGGCATCAAAGATTTATTTAGAACTTGCTTTTGTCAGATTTCTATTGCTTGCTTTATTATCCGTCATTTATTGCTATTTTATTTATTCAATAACCTTAGCCCTATAAATGGTATAAAGTGAGATGTAAGTTGTATTATTCAACAACTTTCAGTTTGTCGCCAGTGTCTTTAGCAACATTTCTTCTCCATTGTTCGTCATATCCTGGCCATTGCACATCAGGGTTTAATTCTTCGGGTACATATTTTTTTACATTTCCATCCATGTATTTTGTAAATAAGTATTCAAAAAACTTTTGCCACTCTGATAATAAAGTATTTGCATTCATATTTGAATAATCTGTCAAAAACTCAACACTTGATTTTGGATTATTTTTATGAATACTTAATGCCGCTTGATCAATGGCAGGAGTGTAGGCAATATATTTTTTTTCGAGATTTTGTTGTTTTTCATAAATCTCGGGATGAATAATATTATATCGAGAATATGCAAAATTAGCTACCATATTAAAAACCCAAAAAGCAGAATTTCGGTCATATTTCATCATTGCACCGCTATTTAGCGAATAATGGTGAGGAATTGAAGTGATTGAAGAATAGAATGGAGCATAAACACAACTACCTGCGTCATCAATACCGAACCACAAAATTCCGCCAATTTCATCAGGCAACCATGATCGAGATTGAGAAACGAATGAAAATCCGGTTTGTTGAGTAACGGTTGCTCTTTCATTACAATATTCAACTCCGTCAACTTCCCATGTTAGTGGACGCCAACGATATGGCAATCCAAAAGGAGCTGCACCTGCGTCTTTAGACATGTCAAATGGTGTGCCTGCAAGATAATCACGCATAAAGTTCATCACATCATGTTCGCTAATTTTACGGTTTGGTTTAATCCATAATGGCATTCTGTTTTCTAAATTATGTCCGCTTGCGTAATCCATGTATTTGTCCATATCATCATGTACTTGACGGAAAAATGACCAAACACGCATTTCGCAAAAACGAGCACCGCTAAAATCAACTGGAGCATAAGTGTCAGAAAAGCTAAAATCTTTGTCTTTCCCATTGAACCAGCCTTTTGATTTGGCAAAACTAATTACATCGTGAGAATATATGCACTCAACTTCATTATTGTATATTTTGTTAATATCTTTTGATGTGATAGATGTTTTTCCGTTTGCAAGTGGAAAAGTTTGTATTCTTGCTTGGTTTGCATGAGCCGAAACATAACCGTCAGGAACTTTTAGTGCAACCCAAACTGCACCTTTTTCGCCTTCGCCTTTTCCGATAAGTTCTAATATCCAAACTTCGTTTTTGTCAGCAATAGAAAATGATTCACCTGAGCTATGATAGCCGTATTCTTCCATAAGTTCAGTAATTACTTTTATTGCTTCGCGTGCAGTTTTGGATCGTTGAAGAGCAATATATATTAAACTGCCGTAATCCATGATTGAACCGCTTTGGCTTGCTAATTCTTTGCGGCCACCGTAAGTGGTTTCAGCAATGGCTAATTGAAATTCGTTCATATTGCCGATTACATTATAAGTTTGGCGAGTTTGTTTTATTTGTCCAAGATATTTGCCCGAATCCCATTCATATACATCTAACATTGTTCCTTCGGGATATGTTGCGGCAGGCCAATGATACAATGCTCCGTAAAGAACATGTGCATCTGCAGCATAACTAATCATTGTTGAACCATCTTTTGAAGCCCCTTTTGTTACAAGAAAGTTTGTACAGGCATTAGATTTTACAGAAAAAATCAATAATGCAATACTAATCAATAAAACTGTTTTTTTCATGTTTGTATATATTTTATTCTTTTCTTTGCAAACTTAATAAGTTTTAGGAAATTTTGAGTTGAAAAAATAGCATAATTAAAATATTACTGTGGTAATGAAAAAACTATTTTAGTTTAAAAAGTTTTATATCTTTGCAAAAAAATATTTGATGACAATTGAAGAGAGGATAATTAAAGGGGCAACAGAGTTATTTCTTAAACAAGGTGTTCGTGGTGTTACTATGGACAATATTGCTCATCATTTAGGTATTTCAAAAAGAACTATTTACGAAAATTTCAAAGATAAAGATGAATTATTGAAGCAATGTGTAATATGTCATAAATCCGCTAAAATTGAACAAAAACGCATAATTGTTGCTGAGTCGTCTAATGCCTTAGAAATAATATATAAAGTCATGTTTGATTTAATAATGACATTAAAAAACACTCATCCTACTTTTTATTCGGATATCAGAAAGTATTATCCAAGTTTATGGGAAGAAATGGTTGAAAGAAAGTCAAAACACTCAAAAACTCATACTCATGAATTATGCTTGTTGTTATCAAAGGGAGTAGAAGATGGTTTGTTTAGGCAAGACTTTTCAATAGAAATTACTGCATTGATTCTTCAGGTTCAATTTGAAGCTATGACTGACGAGCAATTGTTTCCACCTGAAAAATATTCTGTATCTGAAGTTTTTAATAATATTATGATACAATTTACTAGAGGCATCGCAACTCCAAAGGGTTTATGCATAATTGACGAAATTATTAATTCATCTGAAGAAAAATAATAAGCACAACTTTAATAATATATCAATGATAGCAATAATTAATTTTTTTACAAAATATACTAGATTTGCTTTGAAAGCATCGTTAAGACAACATAAATTTTATGCTTTCTTACTTTTTATTACTTTTTCATTCTCAAGTAATTTGCTTTTTTCTCAAAGTGTTATAGAGCTGAGTGTTGGAGATGCTGTGCAATATGCTATGAAGCATAATAAAATTCTGCAAAATGCCCGTTACGATATTGAATCCTCAAAAAAACAAGTTTGGGCAACGATTGCTCAAGGTTTGCCACAAGTTGATGGAACTTTAGGCTATACCGATTTTTTTAATTATGAGATTGAGTTTAAAATGGGTAGTGGCGGCGGAACTCCAAATATTGATTTTACAAAATTAGATGAAGGAGATGTTGAAATATTGAAATTTTTAAATCAGATGTTAGGTAGTAGTACGCCGACAACTATTACAATGAAAAACTCATCAAGTGCACAAATACAGGCATCGCAATTGATTTTTTCAGGACAATATTTAATTGGTGTTAAAATGGCGAAAATCGCTCAAAAACTTTCAGAATTAGCTTTTGAAAGCACCGAAAGTGATATTATCGAAGCTGTTATGTCATCATATTATATTGCTTTGGTTGCTCAAGAAACATCTGATATTTTAGATAGAAATATTGAAAACTTAAATAATACGCTTAAGCAAACAGAAATAATGCTTGCTGCGGGCTTAGCTGAAAAAGTTGACCTCGATCAAATTGTGTTGGCAGTGATGATGTTAGAAAATACTAAAAGTCAGATGCAGAGAGGGTTACAAATAAGTTTTAATTTGTTAAGATTTCAACTTGGTTTAGATGCAAATTATGAAATTGTTTTAACTGAATCTTTAGAAGAAATAATAAGCAAAATTAATTTTGAAGTTCTTGCTGTTGAATCTTTTGTTCTTGATAACAATCCTTCGTATAAATTATTGCTTGCACAAGAAGAAGTTGTAGCAAAGACACTTGAACTTGAAAAATGGTCTTATGCACCAGTTCTAGCAGCTTATTATAGCTACAATGAAAAACTTTTAACTACTGATTTTGATATGAATCCTAAGCATATTGCTGGAATTAATTTATCTGTTCCAATTTTCTCAAGTGGCATGAGAAATGCAAAAGTTCAACAGAAAAAAATTGAATTAGAAAAAGTTAAAAATTCTCGTTTGATGTTGCAAGACCAATTGTTAATGCAAGAAAAACAATATCGTTTCGATTTAATTAGTGCTATTGAGCAATACGAACTACAAAAACGCAGTATTGATGTTGCCAAAAGAGTTTATGAAAACACAGAACTAAAATATACTCATGGAATAGCAAATAGTCTTCAATTAACTCAATCTAACGATAATTATCTGAAAGCACAAAACAATTATATATCTGCATTAATGAATTTACTTCAAGCAAAGAATAATTTTGATAAACTATTAAATAATCGATAAGAAAAATAATAATACATGAATACAAAAACATCAATTTTACTAGGAATAGCAGTTTTTACTTTACTTGCTTTTTCATCTTGTGGTTCAAAGCAATCAAAAAGAGATAAAGATGAGCATATTGCAGATTCAATTAAACAAATCAAGACCGTTAAGTTAATGACTTTAAGCAAGATTGAGGTAATGCGTAGCTTAGACTATACTGCAAATATTTTACCCTTTGAAGAACTATATATGGCTCCGGCACAACCCGGTAGAATAAACAAAATTAAAGTTGAAATTGGAGATAGAGTTGGTAAAGGTCAAGTTATTGCCGAAATGGATAGAACAACTTTAAATCAAGCTGAGTTGCAACTGATAAATTTAGAAAAAGATTTTCGTAGATTGGATACTTTGATGTCGGTAGGGGGAGTGGCAGCACAGCAATACGATCAAGTGAAAACACAATTGGACATAACGAGAACTAATGTTGAATTTTTACGCGAAAATGTTGTACTTAGCTCGCCTTTTGCCGGAATAATTACTGCAAAATATTTTGAAAATGGAGAACTTTATAGCGGAGCACCAAATACTCAAGTTGGCAAAGCTGCATTAGTCGTAATTCAACAAATAAATCCTCTGAAAGCAGTGATAGCTATTTCTGAAAAATATTATCCATTGGTGAAAATAGGAATGGAAGCAAGCCTCACTTGCGACATATATCCTAACGAAACTTTTGCAGGAAAAATAAATCTAATACATCCTACTATTAATGCTATGAGTCGTACTTTTAATGTAGAAGTGCAAATTCCGAATAATAATGAAAAACTTCGTCCAGGAATGTTTGCAAAAATCAATTTAGATGTAGGTAGAGAAGAAGCAATGGTTGTTCCCACACCTGCCGTAATTACACAAGAAGGCACAAATATAAAATATGTATTTATGTATGATAATGGTGTAGCAAAGCGTGTAAATGTTGCAGTTGGAAAGCGTTTTGATGATAAAATTGAAATTTTTTCAGATGACCTAAATGAAAGAAACCAAATTATTATAGCCGGACAAAATAAATTGCTTGACGGAGATAAGGTTACTGTTGTAAAATAATAATTAGAAAAAAGATTAAGATATGAGTATTTATAGTAGCGCTGTTAAAAAACCAATTACAACCATGATGATTTTCGCGGCTGTAATTATATTTGGATTATACTCACTTACGCGATTGCCGGTAGATTTGTATCCCGAAGTTGAACTTCCTGCTGTATCAATTGTAACAATTTATGCTGGTGCAAATGCTACTGATATTGAAACTAATATTACAAAACAAATTGAAGATGCTTGTAATTCGGTTGAGAACTTAAAAGAAATAAATTCTACTTCTCGCGATAATATGTCTGTTGTTACTTTGGAGTTTGAATGGGAAACTAATCTTGATGAGGCATCTAATGATGTTAGAAATGCATTAGAATTTATTAAGAAAAGTTTACCTGAAGATGCTGAAACTCCTATTTTGTATAAGTTTAACAGCAGTATGATGCCCATATTGTTTTATTCTATTACCGCTGATGAAAGTTATCCGGGTATAGAAAAATTATTAGACGATAAATTGGTAAATCGTTTAAACAGAATAAACGGGGTTGGCTCTGTCGGAATTTCTGGCGCACCCGAACGAGTTGTTTATGTTGAGGTTGATCCAAGAAAAATTGAAGCATACAACCTTACTGTTGAGATGATAGGTGGAATTTTGCAAGCCGAAAACTTCAACCTGCCTGCCGGAAATGTTGAAATGGGGCAAATGGATTATCAGTTGAAAATAGA